>JANNQN010000173.1:0-17809 GCA_031400775.1 Planctomycetia bacterium
CGTTTATCCGGTTCATGGCACTAGCAAAGCAAAGCGCGCAGTTGGTGACAGCATAAACGGTGAGATCAATACGCCGCGGATTGGTCAGTCCAACGCGACATCAGCGACTAGTAATTTAGAAGGCCCCTTCGCGCGACTCCCTCGAGTCATGGCGCGTATATCTCGCACGTCGCGAGATACCGTCCGGCGAAGTGGCCGCCGACGATCAGAACGCGCCCGTCGTTTAGCGTAATCGCTCGATGCCCGTTGCGTGGCTGCTTCAGTCTGCCCGCGTCGCTCCACGTTCCCTTTTCGGGATTGAAGAGTTCCGCCGAGCTTCGCGCTCCGAACGGAGCGATCGCGCCGCCCGTCACCAGAACATCGCCACTCGGCAACAAAGTAGTCGTCGGACCCCAACGACCTTCGCGCAAGAAGGCCACAGCGGTCCACTTTTCTGTCTGCGGATCGAACACCTCGGCCGAGTCGAGTTGTCGGTTGGCATTGAAGGGGCCCGAGGATCCGCCGGCAACGAGCACTCGCCCATCTTGCAGTGTTACCGCCGCATGATTCTTCCGGGCGGTCGCCATGGGAGCGGTTTCGCGCCACTTGCCGGTTTGAGGGTCGTAGATCTCCACGCTGGCCAAGGCGCTTTCCTCTGGATAGGCGCTATTCCCTCCACTTACCAGCACTCGACCGTCCGACAATTGGACGGCGCGGTGAGCGAATCGCGGCGAGGCCATGGGAGCTGTCGTCGTCCACGTACCTGTTTTGTAGTCGTAGATCTCCGTCGACGGGTGTACTTCCTCGGTGATCCAGTCGATGCCGCCCGCGACCAGTACATTGCCAGATGCAAGTTGCGTCGCGGAATGCACGCAGCGAGGCCATTGCATGGAGCCGGTAGTTTTCCAGGTGCCCGTCTTGTAGTCATAGAGCTCGGCCTCATGGACGGAGCGGTTGGCTGTCCCGCCTCCGGCGATGAGAAACATTCCGTTGGGCAGCGACGCCAGACCGCTCGGTTCGACGCCATTTCGCGCAACGTTGAGCGATCCGGTCGGCGTCCAAACATTTTTCCGTACATCGTAAATCTCGGCGCTGGCCAGGCTCTTGCCCGCCAGGGGATGGCCCGTGACGGCAAGAATATTCCCATCCGGCATGATTGCCAGGCCGGGATATTCGCGGGTCTCGTTCGTCGGGGCAGCCGCTTGCCAGTCGCCGGCCCGCGCGTTTGAGGTGGCGATCGAGACCAGGGTTCCCACGCCGAGTGCGATCGCCAACGAAGCTGCCATTCTTGCTGGTTGAATCATCGTCGCACCACGGCTTGTTGAATTGGAAAGGACGGCTTCGTCGCCTGCGCATCATCGGGCAAGATCGCGGGCCAGACAAGAGAGCGGCCGGTGTCACCCCTAGCAGGCGCACGCCGTGTGCCGTCGCCGGAATCTTATGTGCGACTTGTGCTGGCTGGAGTTTCAGCTACGGCACTGGGAGTGTGCCGACTACCAAAGCGGCCAAGACCCTCGGCCAGCACGGCAAACACAAGCGCGGCCGGCAACAGCAGCAGGGCCTCGATGGGAAGTCGAAAACGGGCCGAGGTGATCGTCAGCGTGTGGAAGACGAGAATCCCCACGCCGGCCAAGAGCGGCAACTGCCAATACAGAGCGCCGCGGCCGGTCATGCTGAGCCCGACGCCGAAGATCGCCAGCCCTAGCAACACTAAGTAACTCAAGCGGTAGGAGAGCACGTAGGCTCGTGGGTTGGTCGGATCGAACCACAGTATCTGCCCCAGTCGAATGCCGCACATTGTAATGTAGTGGCCCGGATTCTCGGACAGATCGCTCTGGGCAAGCATTTTGAAGCGGTCGACCTTTTCGACTTCGCTCGGTCGCGCGACGATCGCCGCCAGCGATTCTTGCGAGAGATGCGAGTCGACGCTAATCGCCTGCTCGCGGGCAGCATTCAAGTCGGCTTCCAGCGTGGCTCCGCCCCAAGCCCAGGCCAGGCGGCGGCGCAGCTCAGCCTCTGGCAGCAGCTTGTCGGTGCCGGTCGCGCCGAGATGATTGCCTTGCCAGAAACAATACCAGAAGGTGCTCTTGATGAACACGATCCGCTCGTGGACGTGCGTATTGCGAACCATCCACGGCGTAAGCACCACCGCGGCGGCCAAGAGCGCCGCGACGACCACGCCGACGCGGCGCGGTTGACGGAGACAGTTTGCCGCCAGAGCCAAGAACACGAGCGCCGCCGGAAACACGATGATCGGCTCGCCCAGCAGGCCGATGCCCGCGCTCGCCCCAGCGAGGCAGCCCCATTTCCAGTTGCGGCGATGACAGGCTTCCATCGTCAATGTCAACGCGATGAGCAACCAGCAGACGCTCCAGGTCGCCGCCTGGATGCGCGTCGTGGCGTAAATCATGGGCGGATAAATTGCAAAACCGGCTGCCGCCCAAGCGCCCACGGACGGATTCCACATCCGCCGCCCCAGTTGCCACATCGCCAGAGTCGCGCCGGCGGCCAGCATGACATTCACGACCAGCAGATAGAGCAGCCTGGCGGCGGGCGTGTTGCCGCCGGCGATGCGGAAGCAGAAGCTGAGCAGATACGGTATCGCGGGCGCCTGTTGGCTCGTCAGCAGCGGACGGTCGCTAAAGAAGGCATAGCGAAATCCATGACCGCTGGCCAGGCTGCTGGCGATCACCTCGTGTTCGTACATGCCCGCATCAGTGTGGTGCGCGTGGATGGCGAAGACCAGTCCCACGCGGAGCAACACGCACACGGCAACAATCAAGGCCACAGTCCGCCAGTGCGATTTCGCGCTGTCGGCGCTGGACGTCTCGCGCAGGGAGGCAACGCGATCAGGGGCCAGACCGAAGAACCCGCTGCCGCGGCGCGGCAATGTGATCGAAGGCGTTTGCAGCGGCGAGACGTCTCGAATCTTGCACCTCCGTGGCCGCGTCTGCCGCCGTGATGATCGGGAAGGCCGGCAAGTTTATCGGCCGTTACCGAGACGGACAAGTTCAAGCGTGCGGTAACCAAGCATGCGTATGGCACCTTGTCTAGCTAGCAAGTGCATCTGTCCTCGCGATGGGCACCGTTAATTGGCCCTTTCATGGGCGCCGCCCGCACTTGCTGGACGTGACCTCGCCGCCGCGCGATAATCGGGCCCAATCAGTTGAATCGCCACACCGAAGCACCTGCCACGAGATTGACTTATGAACGGTCCCCAGGCTTCCGAAGTCCATGGCTCGAACCTCGCGTCCACTCTCGCACGCGTCTCATGCGTAGCCGCCCTCTCGATGTCTGTTGTAAGCGGACAGTTGCCGGCCGAAGAAGCGACGATCCGCTTCGCCGGCGAACGGAGGCAAAACAACCTGGCGTCCGAACTACTTGAGGTCGCGTCGATTTCCAAATCCGCCAGCTCGTTCGCCTTCACGCGTGCCACACCCGGCTGGGTCCTTATTTCGGCCGATTGCAATGAGAAAGCCGACGGCAAAGGCACGATCAAGATCACGCTCGATAAAAACGCTGGCGGCGAGACGCTCATCAGCCACGAGCCGGGCGGAAATACGCGCGAAGAAGCCATGCGGCACGTCGCCGCGGGCGAGCACCATTTGGAAGTGACCTGCGACGGCAACGCGCGGGTCGAGCGCCTCGTCGTCAAGTCCATACCCGAGCTGATCCACTGCGGATTGGGATTTAATGCGGCTATCAAGTCGTACCCGCGCTACGACATGGAGTTTCTCAAGGGGGACATTCTGCCGAACGTCACGACGTTGATCGTGCCGCACAATATCGAGCTGCCTTCGGAAGTCATTGACGCCTGGCACCGCCAAGGCAAGCGGTTCGTCGCCGAGGTGGGCATCAACGGCCAGGCAAAAACTGCCGATGAGCACTATCAATTCTGGAAAGGATTCATCGACAAGGCGCCGTTTCTGGACGGCTTCATCATCAACGAGTTCATCGTCAACAATCCCTCAGCCCGGCCCGGCGACTCTGTCAGTCCCGAGCGGCAAAAGCGGATGGAGCAAGAGCAGCAGCGACACCGGGTCTTCGAAGAGGCGTTCAAAAAACTCAAGGCCGATGACAGCCTGCGCACGAAGATGATCTATGCCTACGTCGGCGGCAGCGGCAAGAAGCTGAACCAGGAGATGATTGGCCCCACGTTTGTTCGCACGCTGATCGACTGCAACTATCGGATCGGGCTGGAGCGCTATCTGCACGAAATGTCCAGCGAACAAAAGTCCAAGGACGCGCTGCAAGTCTTCATCGACGGCATTGAAGACTGGGAGGCCAAGGCCCCCGGCGCCAAGAATCACATGGTGATTGCCTTTGGCCTGTTCTCCATGCCGCCGGGCGGAATCAACAAGCAGCCCAACGTCGATTACCACGTTTGGATGGATCAGCAGATGAACGTCGTGGCGAATCATCCGACGCTTGTTGGCATGGCCGGCTTGGAGTGGTGGACCTCCATCCTGGCCGACGAGGAAACCGTGCGCTTTGTCGGCAAGCTCTATCGGCATTACGCGATCGAAGGCAAAACCGAGATGCTCACCAAAGACCTGCTCTTTCTCGCGCACATCGAGAACGCCGATTTCGAGAAGGGCATCGAGGGCTGGACGTTGCAAGCCGCCGAGCCCGATTCGATCCAGCCCAAGAGCCATCCGCGCTACGGCCGCATCGAGGGCCGCTTCATGGGCTTGGGCCGTCCGGCCGATCGCGAGCATATTGGCGACACATTCTTGTGGATGAAGCGTAGCGAGAAAGGTCCCAACACGTTTTCGCAGACCATCAAGAACCTGCAACCGGGCCGGCTGTATTCGATGAAGATGTTCTCGTGCGACTACCAGGACCTGGTCGGCCCCAAGAAGAAGACCGAGGAAGAGGCCCACAAGTTCATCGGCACGGTGATGCTCGACGGCGTCGATCTGGACACCAAGCGTTCGTTCGTCGAGATGTATCCCTCGGGTCCGGAGCCGCCGATTCCGGTGTGGATCACTTATTTCTGGAAGGTGTTCAAAGCCCAGGGCACGACCGCGAAGCTGACCGTTTCCGACTGGCCGCATGAAAAGGACGCCGCCGGCCCGTTTGGTCAAGAACAGACGTTCAACTTCGTGGAAATCGAGCCGTATCACGAGTAGCGGCAATTACCCGCTCGGCGATGCATCCGTTGATCGGCTTAGCCCGAACGCCCGCCGCAGACTTGAACACTTCGCCGCATTGGGATACGGTAAGTCTTTTGAGCGATTGTGGATGCGACTGCCTGTCGCCGTCCCTGCCGCGCCTCGGGTGAGCCTCGAATGAAATCCTCCTTGCCGATCAAGATGCGGCTAAGAATCGGCATCTGGGCGGGAGTCGTTTTAGCGCTCGTCGTCCAGTTGCCTCTGGCTATTCCAGCCGAGGGTGATGCCGAATCGCCGATCGCGGTCGCCGAGCGGATGCTGTTGGAAGGCAAACACGCCGAAGCCGAAGAGGCCTTTGCCGCCTTGGCCAAGGAGCAGCCCGTACCGGCCGCGCTGGGACTTGCCCGAGTCCAGGAGGCGACTGGCCGGCGCGATGCGGCCACCGCCACGCTCTCTACCGCGGCCAAAGCCCACGCCGAAGATGCCCGCTTGCCCGCCGAGAGTGCGCGGCTGGCGCTTGCTCGCGGCGATTACCAATCGGCACAGCAGTTGGCCGCCTCCGCGCTCAAGCTCGATAAGGATCAACCGCTGGCCGTCTGGGTTCGGGCCGAGGCGCATACGGTCCTGGGCCAGTTTCCACAGGCCGACGCCGGATACCAGCACCTGGTCAAGCTGTTCAACGCGGGCAACGTCACCGATCCTCGCAGCCTGCGCTGGATCGGCTTGGGCGCGGCACAATACGCCCGTTGGAATCGATTGAGCGACCAGTTCGGCTTTCTGGTCAACGAGTTTTATCCCGATCTGCTCGTGGCCGAGCCCGCCTGTTGGCAGGCGCACTACGAAGCGGGCCGGCTCTACGCTGAAAAATACAACACGGCCGATGCCGGCAAGGAGCTCAAAGCGGCCCTGGCCAAAAATGCCAATGCGGCCGAAGTGCATGTCGCGCTTGGCGAACTGACGCTCGAAGAATTCGAATTGTCCGCAGCTCAGGCAGCCTGCGATCGGGCCCTGGAAATAAACGCCGAGTATTTGCCCGCCTGGCACTTGAAGGCCGATATCCGTCTCGCCAATTTCGAGCCGCGCGAGTGCGTCGGCATTCTCACCGACGCGCTCAAGCTGCATCCCACCTCGGAGCAGACGCTGGGTCGGATGGCCGCGGCCTATGTCGCGATCGACGGGCTGGGCGCCGCCGACGACACCCGCTTTGCCCGGCTCTTGGCCGAAGTCAGCAAACGCAATCCCAAACCCGGAGTGTTCTACGAGTCGCTAGCCGACGCGCTCGACCGCCTGCGGCGCTGGCCGGCGGCGGCCACGTACTATCAAGAGGCCATTCGCCAAATGCCGCAGTTGATCGCTCCGCGCGGACAGTTGGGAATGATGTTCATGCGGCTGGGCGAGGAGCAGCAAGCCAAGGAGGTCCTCGACGAGGCCTTCAAGATCGATCCGTTCAACGTCCGCGTGAACAACACGCTAAAGGTGCTGGAGGTGCTGGACGGATACGAGACGCTCGAGACCGAGCATTTTCGCATCAAGTTCAATCCGGCCACCGACAAGCTCGTGGCCCGCTACATGGGCCAGTGGCTCGAAGAGGTCTATCCCGACCTGGTTCGCCAGATGGGTTTTGCTCCGCCGGAGAAATCGCTGTTCGAGGTGTTCAGCAAGGCCAAGAACACGGACGGCCACGGCTGGTTCAGCGCGCGGATGGTCGGCCTGCCGCATATTCATCCGATCGGCGCGTGTGCCGGCAAGATCGTGGCCCTGCAATCGCCGGCCGAAGGCGAACAGCGGTTCAATTGGGCCCGGGTCTTGAAGCACGAGTTCATCCACGTCATCAATTTGCAGCAAACGCGTTTCAACATTCCGCATTGGTTCACCGAGGCGGTGGCCGTGCTCAACGAGGGCTATCCGCGGCCCCAATCGTGGAACGACGTGCTGGCGGCACACGCCGCGGCCAACAAATTGTTCAACCTCGACACGATCAATTTCGGATTCATCCGCCCCCACTCGAGCGACGAGTGGACCTTGGCCTACTGCCAGGCCGAGCTGTATGCCGAATACATGCTGGAGCGGTTCGGCGACGACGCGATCGCCAAGATGCTGTCCGCCTATGCCGACAACCTGACCACGCCCGAGGCGCTAGCTCGGTCGTTCAACGTTCCCGCTCGCGATTTCGAGGAAGGCTATCGAGCGCATGTCGCCAAGATTCTGGCGGCATTGCCAAGCGCCGCCAAAGCCGAAATGTCGCTGGTCGACGTGCAAAAGGGTCTGATCAAGAATCCGCGCGATCCGCTGCTACTGGCTCACATGGCGCAGTTCCAGTTGGGCCGCAAGAACTACCCCGAAGCCCGCCGTCTGGCCGACGCGGCGTTGGCGATCGAACCGCGCTCGGCGCTGGCCCATTACGTCCGCGCGCGGCTGCACCTGTTGGTGGGCGAGAACGCTCAGGCCCTGGAGCGGCTCGAAGGCGCGCTGGTGCGCGACAATCCGCAGGAGAATGTGCTCGCGCTATTGGCCGGCTTGAAGTTGAAATCGGAAGATTACACGGCTGCCGCCGATTTATACCAGTTGGGGGTCAAGCACGAGCCGCACAGCGCCAAGTGGCTTAAGGCGCTGGCCGCGGTGTATTTGAAATCGGCGCAAAACGAGGAACTGGCCGACGTGTTGGCCAAACTGGCTGCCATCGACGCCGACGATCTGCCGATTCGCAAAAAGTTGGCCCAGATGGCTGTGGCCAAGCGCGATTGGCCGGCGGCCGCGCGGTGGTCGTTGGAGGGACTGTACATCCAGGTCGTGGACGTGGACTTGCACCGCTATCGGGCCGAGGCGCTCGTGGGCCTCGGCGATCCGCGCGCTGCGGTCGATGAATTCGAGGCGGCCGTGGAGTTGGATCCCGAGCAACTCACGCTGCGGCTGGCGCTGGCCGAGACGCTCGTCAAAGCCAACGAGCCAGCCAAAGCCCGGCTTGCGCTCGAAGAACTGTTGAAACTCGACACCGGCCACGCGGCCGCCAGACAATTGTTGGAGACGATCAAGTGAACGAGAAGGCCGGTGCCACGCCGGGAGAGCCCGATGCCGCTCGCGGCAAGGTGAACCTGGCGGAATTTCAGAACCTGATTCGCCAGATGTACTACGAGAAAGATGTCGCTCGCGGCATCGACGGCACGTTCATGTGGTTGATGGAGGAAGTCGGCGAATTGGCAGGCGCCTTGCGCAGCGGTACGCACGAAGAGCGCTTGGGCGAGTTTGCCGACGTGCTCGCTTGGCTGGCCACGATCGCCAACGTGGCCGGGGTCGATTTGAGCGAAGCGGTGGCGCGCAAGTACGGCTCGGGCTGTCCCGGCTGCGGCCAGTTTGTGTGCACGTGCGCCGACGCGGAGAAACCATGACAGGCCGAATCGCGCTCTATCGAGCGGCCCGCCGAGTACTCCGCTGCCCGGCATGGGGCATGGGATGGTTGCTGCTGCTGATTGGCACGGCGAGCTGCGCCTCGATGGTGCTGGCGACTGACAAGGTTGCTGCCGACAAATCGGACAGTGCGGCCGACTCGGCGCCCGTGGCGATCGTCGACGTTCGCGCGGGTTTCGCCGGACGATTCAAAGTCGGCTATTGGGCGCCATTCGAGATCACGCTGCGCTGCGGGTCCGAGCCAGTAAGCGGCGAACTGGAATTGACCGTGCCCGACGGCGACGCCGTGCCCAGCCGCGTCCGCAATCCACGGGCCGAAGCGATCTCGCTCGCGCCGGGCGAGCAGAAGTCGATCCTGATGTACGCAAAAGTCGGACAGCTCAAGAGCGAAGCGACCGTCGCATTTCGCTCGGGCGAGCAGGCGCTGGCCAGCCGTCGATTCAGCACGGGCGACGACGGCGCGCTCAGTGGCATCATGCCATCGAGCCAAGGGCTGATTGTCGCGCTCGGGTCGCCTCTCTTGCCCGACGACGCCGCCACGCTCAGCCAGCTCGGTTCGCAGACGGCCAACGTGAGCGAGCTGCGAAAACTGCCAACCGACTGGTGGGGATATGAAGGGGTCGACACCGTCATCCTGATGACGGGACAAGACGACGCGAGCGCGCAATTCGCGTCCGTCCCGGAACAGCTCAAGGCGCTCGACCAGTGGGTTCGTATGGGAGGGCAGTTGATTCTGTGCGTAGGTCGCGGCGCCGAGAAGCTTTTGGCGCCCGGCGCTCCGCTGGCCACTCTCGCGCCGGGAACGTTCGAAAGCAGCGTTCCCTTGCGGCAGAGTACCGTGCTGGAGACCTATGCCGAAACCTCCGAGCCGCTCAACCCCGGCGCGCCGGTTTTGTTGCAGGTGCCGAAGCTGCTCGAGGTGAGTGGTCGCATCGAAGCGTATGCCGGCAACCGCCCGCGCGATTTGCCGCTGGTGGTGCGGTCGCCGCACGGTTTTGGCGAGACCGTGTTCGTGGCCTTCGATCTTGAAACTTCGCCGTTCACCACCTGGGCCGCGCGGCCGCAGTTGCTCGCCAGGCTGCTGGGAAAGACCATGGCCCGCGCCGCTGGAGACGAATCGCAGTCGCTGGGCCAGGTGACGACGCTGGGCTTTGAAGATTTGAGCGGACAGTTGCGGGGCGCACTCGATCAGTTCGCCGAGGTGCCGGTGGTGCCGTTTTGGCTCGTGGCCCTGTTGGTGCTGGCCTATATCGCGTGCATTGGACCGCTCGATTATTTCATCGTTCGCCGGCTGTTCGGCCGCATGGAGCTCACCTGGTTGACGTTCGCCTTGATGGTGGCGGCCTTCGGCGCCGGGGCCTACGCGCTGGCTTACGGTCTCAAGGGCCGCGAGCTGCGGGTCAACCAGGTCGACCTGGTCGATTTCGACGCGCCGAGCGGCCTGGTCCGCGGCACCAGTTGGGCCACGCTGTTCAGCCCCAGCATCGAGGCCTACGATCTGTCGATGAAGCCGACGACCGCATCGAAAGCGATAACGTCGCCCGGCGGGAACAATCCATTCATGCTCTCGTCGCCTGGTATCGTCTTTTCCTGGTTTGGCTTGCCCGGCGCCGGCTTTGGTGGCCTGGACGCACAGCCCGGCGCCACGCCGCTGTTCACCGAGCCCTACGATTTCTCGCGCCAGCTCGATGCCCTGGATCGCGTGCCGATTGCGATCTGGTCGACCAAATCATTTGTCGGCCGCTCGTGGCGGCAAGCGGCCAGTCCGATCGACACCGAGCTGCGCGGAAGAGACCGCCTGGCCGGCACGCTCAGCAGCCGATTGTCGGCGCCGCTGGAGGATTGCGTCTTGTTCTTCGATCGCTGGGCCTACCCGATCCGGCAATTGCGGCCGGGCCAATCGCTCGACTTGGAAGTCGATCTGGATCCACAGAGAACCGAGACCTATCTGCGGCGCGTGACAGTGCGGCAAGATCGCAACGTCGAGCAGCCCTACGATCGCTCGTCGTTTGAGATTCCGAAAATCGTCGAGATCATGAGCGCTTACGGCATGGCGGGGGGCAAGAAGTACACGGATCTGGCCAACGACTATCAGCCGTTTGTCGATCTCAGCCGGCTGGTGGCAAACGGCCGGGCCGTCCTCATCGGGCGCAGCGCCGAGCCGGCCGCCACGCTTGAGCGCGACAAGCGTCCGCTGGACGCCGCCGGCTCGCGCTGGACGTACTATCGTTTCGTATTCGCGGTGCAAGATTCGGCGGCGCCATGACGCACTTTCGCTCGATGCTGACCGGCCACATGGCCAATCGAGAAACTATTCCAGGGGAGTTCTCCGCGTGATTGAAGCACACGATCTGACGATGAAGTATGGCGAGCTGTACGCCGTCAAATCCATGGAGTTGGACCTGAAGAAAGGGGACGTCTTCGGCTTCATCGGGCCCAACGGCGCTGGCAAGACCACCACCATGCGGATCCTCGCCACGTTGCTCAACCCGACCTGGGGCGAGGCTTACGTCTGTGGGTATTCGATTTATACCGGCTCGCAGGACATTCGCCGCATCGTCGGCTACATGCCCGACTTTTTCGGCGTCTACGATGACATGAAGGTGATCGAGTATCTCGAATTCTTCGCCGCCGCCTATCGCATCAAAGGGGCCGCGCGGCGCAAGGTGTGCGACGAGGTGCTGGACCTGGTCGACCTGGGCTACAAGCGCGAGGCGCTCGTGACCAGCCTCTCGCGCGGCATGACGCAGCGGCTGGGCCTGGCCCGGGTGCTGCTGCACGATCCACAAGTGCTGCTGCTGGACGAGCCGGCCAGCGGCCTCGATCCTCGCGCGCGGATCGAGATCCGCGGCCTGCTCAAGGAGCTGCGCAATCTCGGCAAGACCATCATGGTTTCCAGCCACATCCTGCCGGAGCTGGCCGACATCTGCAATAAGATCGGCATCATCGAGCGGGGCGAGTTGATCGTGAACGCCGACGTCGAAGCGGTGATGAAGCAGGTCCGCCGGCAGACGATTTTGAACATCACGGTCCTGGAGAATCAGGACAAGGCCATCAAGCTGCTCGACGATCACACCAGCGTCGAGAAAGTGGAGCGTCGCGGCGACATGCTGATCGTGACCCTCATCGCCGGCACGACCGACTATTCCGAACTCGCGGCGCTCTTGGTCGGCGGCGGCTTGCGGCTTTCGCTCTTCAAGGAAGATGAGTTGAATCTCGAGACGGCGTTCATGGCGTTGACGAAGGGCATTACGTCGTGAAGTAAGGATGAAGGCGGAAGGATCCGAAAGGATGAAGGCGGAAGGATGAAGGATGAGAAGGATTTTGCGCTACATCTAGCAGTGGTTCATGGCGTTTTGTTCATCCTTCATCCTTCCGCCTTCATCCTTTCACAACTACTCCCCAATCACTTTCACCAACACCCGCTTGGGACGGCCGCCGTCGAACTCGCCGTAAAAAATCTGCTCCCAGGGTCCGAAGTCGAGCTTGCCGCCGGTGATGGCCACCACGACCTCGCGGCCCATGACTTGGCGCTTGTGGTGGGCGTCGGCGTTGTCTTCGCCCGTGCGATTGTGGCGGTAGCGCTGGGGCGAGGGATCGAACGGCGCCAGCTCCTCGAGCCACTTCTTATAATCCTCGAGCAGTCCCGGCTCGTCGTCGTTGATGAACACGCTGGCCGTGATGTGCATGGCATTGACCAGCACAAGCCCCTCCCCCACGCCGCTCGCGCGGACAATCTCCTCCACACGAGGAGTGATGTTCTCGAACGCCATCCGGCCCGGCAGATTAAATGTCAGATATTCGGTGAGCGATTTCATCGGTTAGCTGGCGACCAGGCGCGGGGGGTTACTTGGCCGCCGGCAGGATCTTGAGCGATCCGTTGCCCTGGATCTCGACGATCTGGCCTTCCTTGGACAACTTCTCGAGAAACGCCAGCGTCTGCTTTGTGATCTTGAACTTGGGCGGGGCCCCCAGCAGCTTGGTCGTGTTCGGCACCGATTCGAACTTCAGCTCTGCTAGCACGCTGGAAACCAACGCCTCATCCTGAGTGATCAAATTGGCCCCCAGCGACGTTAGGGCAGTCAGCACAATCGCGGCGCAAAGGTATTTCTGCATTTTGAGGTCCCTGAGTAGTGGCTAGTGGTCAGTGATCAGTGGTCAGTAATGATATCCGATGATCCCCGCTGCCAGCAGGTTGCGCGCGCTTATCCTGCACCGAACCCGACTCTGATCCCCGACCCCTGATCCCTGACCACTCCCCCCCAACCTCTAGCCCCCAGCCCCCACCCACCACATCCGCCTTGACGTGCCGGGGTCGTTTTCCGATAGTCCGCAGTCCCACGATTCCAGTCTTTGCAAATCCAATCCCGGCAAGCACTCGATGCTCGATCGAACCACTCAATATCCGGGCCATCTGGCCAAGCTGGTTGCGACGCGGTTGCGCAGCCAGCATGGCGGCGCTCCGGCCGAGGCGGTGCTTACCCGGTTGTTGGAGACGCTGTACTTTGCCAGCCTGAAGACCGACGAAGGTCGCCCGATCTTGTGTACGGTCAACTACGTCGATCCCGAGGACCGGCAGCAGCAATCGTCCGTGCGGCGTGCGGCCGATTGCTGGTCGTTCGTGCCGTTCGAGCGACCGCTGCCGTTCGACGTCCGCACGCTGGCCAAGCTGGCCCGCGCCGCCGATCCGGCCGTATCGTCGCTGGCCGTGTTTCGCGATAAGAAGAACAAGCTCTTCATCTGGGGCATGGTCGATCAGGAGCCGCGGCACACCGACTTCATCACGCTCGAAGCCGGGGCCACGCCCACGCGGCCGGGACTGTTTCAGGCCACGATCACCGGCGTGGGCAATATCTCGGTTTACAAGAACGACATGCTCATCGGCAGCCTGGAGCAGAACACGTTGGTCGAGGAGTATCACGACGTGTTGTGGTCCGGCCCGGTCCACGATCTGTTGGTGGGCTACCTGCGCGGCTATCTGAACGACACGGCCGCGAAAACGCCCGCGCACATTTCGCCGGCGGAGCTGGAGTCGGAACTGCTCATGCGGTGGTTGAACTCGATCTGCCGCATCCTGATGAACGTGCAGCACTACCGCCACGGCGGCGGATTGTTGATCACGCCCCACACCACGCTCGACGGGCTAAACGTCAAATACAAAATCCGCTACGACCGGCTGCTCAAATCACTGCGAGCGATGGTCGAAAACCAGTTTCCCGTCGGCCCAGCGGCAGAGGCGCCCACGGCCGAGGGCCGCCATCTGCTGCCCTACGCCACCGAAGGAGCCGCGCTGGTCGACAACGGCCTGCGCGAGCACAAGAACGAAGTGCTGGGCGCGGTGCGATTTATCGCCTCGCTGTCGTGCGTCGATGGGTTCGTGCTGGTGGATCGGCGGATGGTCGTGCATGGATTTGGCGTCGAGGTCCGTACCGATAATCTGCTCAGCGATATTCACGTCGCGCGCGACTCGCACGCCAACCCCAAGCTGCTGCGGCAATCCGAGCTGACGCAGTTCGGCACGCGGCATCGGGCCATGATGCGCTACTGCTACGACAAGCCGGGGTCGCTGGGCTTCGTGGTGTCGCAAGACGGCGACATTCGAGCCATGACCCGCATTGCCGACATGCTGATTCTGTGGGAAAATATCGACGTGCAGTTGGCCTATAAGCCGGTCAACAGCCAGGCCCCGGGCCAGCAGCAGGGCACGCTCTTGCGGCGCGTCAACGCGCGCGTGGCCTAACCGCTGACGGCGATTATTTGCCACAATGCTAAGATTGGCCACCGAGGGCACCAAGAACACAGAGAATTCTTAACACACTCCCTCAGTGTCCTTGGTGATCTCTGTGGCCAACTGCCTTCGTAAGTTTCTTTTTGGAGAGGGGCGATGAACAAAGAAGAAATTCTGGCCAAGCTGGCCGCAGGCGAGCTCAAGGTCGACGAGGCCTCGAAATTGCTGGCCGAGCTCGACCAGGCCAAGCGCGGCAGCTTGTATTGCAAGGTCAGCGAGAAAGGCGCGATTAGCGTCTATGGTTTGCAGCGGATGCCGGTCACACTCTACGTCGAACAGTGGGACCGGCTGTTGAACTTCTCCGACGATCTGCGCGCGTTCATGAAAGAGAACGACGCGAAGCTGAAGCGCAAAGAGCGCTGAATCGGGCGCTCGCTCTTCATCCGCCGGCTAGTGGGGTCCAACCCAGCGCGTAGGCTGCCCGCAACACGCACCAGATGCAGACTCCGCAGGCCACGTCGAAGCCAAGTCCGGCCAGCATCATCCGCCGCGCGGGTATCAGGCCCGAGCCGTACACGATCGCGTTGGGCGGCGTCGAGACCGGCAGCGCCGAGCCGAAGCTGGCCGCGAACGTCACGCCCATCAGCGGCGGCACCTTGTCGACGCCGGCCTCTTCGCAGATCGCCAGCACTACGGGCAACAGGGCCGTCGCCGCCGCGGCGTTGCTGGTGAACTCGCTCAACAGAATTCCTCCGACGATCGCCAGGGCCGTGATTAACCAGATGTCATTGCTGCCCAGGCCGTCGAAGGCGCTCTGACTGATCACGCGCACCAGGCCCGTGCGGACCATCAGGTTGCCCAGCGACAGTCCGGCCCCGAACAATACCAGGGTGCCCCAGTCGATTTCGGAAAAATCGGAGCTCGATAGCGAGAACTTCCGCGCTCGCCAGTCGACCGGCAGCAGGAACAACAGCACCGGCGCCATCAGCGCCACGATCTCTTCGGGAAAGTGGCGGTTCATCCACTGGCTTTCGGTTTCCAGACCGGCCAGCGACAACGCCGACGGCACGATCCACAGCGTTACTACCGTCAGGAAAACCCCCAACGTGTTGCGCTCGCCGATACTCCAGTGACCCAACTTGGCCCGCTCGCGCGACAAGTGCGTGCGGACCGCCGACAGGTCGAGCGTGTTACGAGGCGTCAAGAATCTTAGCCACGCGAAGAGCGCGATGCCCAACACGAGCATCATCGGCACTCCCACCGCGCTCCAACGGGCGAAGTCGACCGAGCGGCCGAAGAATTCGCTCTGGCGAAAGTACCCCATCGCCACGACGTTGGTCGTGGTGCCGATCGGCGTGGCGATTCCACCGACGCTCGAAGCATAGGCCGTCATTAGCAGTAGCGCGGTCGCATAGGGCGAACGCGCGAACGAGGTCGAGCCGCCTTCCATGCCGGCCGACAGCACGCCGATGATCCCCAGCGTGACCGGATAGATCATCGCCGTGGCGGCCGTGTTCGAAATCCACATCGATATCAGCATCACCGACAGCCCCACGGCGGCCAGCAACGTGGTGGGCGAATGGGCGGCTCCCGGCGTGGTCAGGATCGAAAGGGCGATCCGCCGATCGAGCCCATGACGGCTCATCGCGCGGCCGATGAACATTCCGCCCAGCAAAAAGAACAGTGTGGGATTGCCGAACTGCTCCAGCGCGACCACCGCCGGCGGCCGATCGCCGGGCACCGCGCCCACGATCACCGCCAGCACCACGGCCAATAGACCCGTGGCCGGGATGGGAATCGGTTCGGTCAGCCACCAGATGATCGTCAGCAGCAGCACGCCGCCCAGCCGATGGGCCTCGGGCGTGACGTTCCCGCTGGGCCCCCAAAAAGTCCAGGCCAGCATGGCCGCCGGCCCCAGCACCAGACCCAGCCGGTCCCAGGGCAGTCGCATCCAGGATGGCTCGCCGGGTTCCGGCAGTTGAGAGTCCACGTGCTCAGCGTCGCCCATGAAGTAGCGGAAAGAAACGGCCACTGCCGCGCCAAGTTATAGATCGCTCGGAGCGGCTTGGCAATTCCTTCGATTGTCGAGTAGTGTTTGTGCGAGGCGAAGTCCTGCGGCTGACCCCTCTCCCGCCAGCGGAGACGATACGAAATGTCCGCGGCGCACTCTACAACTCGCGCATGTATCCGCGAGATCGGCCTTCTCCTCGGCCGAGAGCTTGAGCACGAGCACCAGGTTGAACAACTCCACGGTGTCTTCCAGCGGCAGACAGCCGGCACTAAGATGGTCGCACGTAAAGTTGCCTCAAGGGCACGATCTGATTGATCTCTCGCGAGCATTCCATGACCCAACCCACGCGACATGGTCCCTGGCAGATTCTGTCGCGCGCGGAGGTCTACCGCGACCCTTGGATCGAAGTCACACGCGACGTAGTGATTCGGCCCGACGGCGCGCCGGGCACGCATTGCATCGTGCGTTTGAAAGCCGGCGTGTCCGTGCTGGCTTTGGACGCCGAGGGCATGGTCTATCTCACCGAGGAATTTCACTACGGAGTCGGCCGCACGACTATCGAAGCCGTCAGCGGCGGGATGGACGCGGGCGAAGACGCCTTGGAAGCTGGCAAGCGCGAGCTACAGGAAGAGCTGGGCATCACGGCCAGTGAGTGGACGGACTTGGGCGTGTGCGATCCGTTCACTTCGGTCGTCGTTTCGCCGACCCGGCTGTTCCTGGCCCGTTCGTTGACCTTCGGCCCCACGGCCCTCGAAGGCACCGAGCAAATCGGCTGCCGCAAGATGGCTTTCGCCGACGCGGTGCGGATGGTCCAGGAAAGCCAGATCACGCATGCCCCGAGTTGCGTTTTGATTCTCAAGACCGAGGCGCTTTTGCGCTAGACGCCGGCTCGTAGCCCGGTTGCGGAAGGATGAAGGCGGAAGGATGAAGGATGAGAAGGATCCTGCGTTACATATGGCGGCGGTTCGTACTGTATTTCTCATCCTTCATCCCTCATCCTTCCGCCTTTCCGTTCCAGTGCGCCGTCTGACCACTGCGCAGGGCGAAATTCGCCACATGGGCCGCCGAGGCCGAGCCGACGCCGATCTCGGCCGGGCAATTGGGCCGGTTGCGGCTGCGGACGCACTCGATCCAATTAGACAGGTGCAGCACTTCGCCTTTGGGAAGGTCATAAAAGTCCGCGCCGCGCGGCCCGCTGCCCAGCACCATCTCGCTGGCCTGAATCTTCTTGTTCCGCTCGGGATGAATCTCGTACCGCCCGCGGTCCAGGTACAGCGTGGCTTCGCTGCCCATGAATTCCAGCATGGCTCCGTTGCGGGCGTTCGCGAACGTGCCCTCGAAATACACCTGTGCCTCGCGATCGGGATAACCCAGCAGCGTTTGCACCGTGTCGGGCGTTTCCCAAACACCCTGGGCATTGAACATATCGCCGATCGACACGGCGGTCGCCGGATGGTCGACGCCCAGAAACCAATGCGCGATGTCGATCTGGTGAACCATCAGATCGGTAAAAATGCCGCCGCCAAAATCCCAGAACCAGCGCCAATTGCGAAACCGGTATTCGTCGAACGG
>JANNQN010000174.1:0-23686 GCA_031400775.1 Planctomycetia bacterium
GGCATACCAGGAAATCCTTTACGACGTCGCCGACCGCATCGCAACGATTACGCTCAACCGGCCCGCCAAGCTGAACGCTTGGACGCTGCAAATGGAGAAAGAGGTCGAGCAGGCAATGCTCGCCGCCGGCAAGGACGACGAAGTGCGCGTGGTAATCTTGACCGGTGCGGGCAGGGGCTTTTGCGCCGGCGCCGACATGGCCAATCTGGAAGGACTGGCTCAGTCGAGCAACTCGGCCGAAGCGCTCAAGCAAGCGATGGGCGACCGACTCAACGGCTCGCGGCGCGATGGGGTTCGGCCCGATTTTCAAAAAACGTATTCCTACTTTCCGGCCATCGACAAGCCCGTCATCGGCGCGATCAACGGCGCCGCCGCCGGCCTGGGGCTCGTCGTTTCGCTGTACTGCGACATTCGCTTCGCCTCGGACCAGGCCAAGTTCAGCACCGCCTTTGCGCGGCGCGGACTGATCGCGGAACACGGCATCAGTTGGATGCTGCCGCGGCTGGTGGGCGTTGCCAACTCGCTGGATTTGCTCTTCTCCGCCCGGCTGATCGACGCTGCCGAAGCCTTGCGGATGGGTCTTGTCAGCCGGGTCATTCCGCAGGAGCAGTTCGCCGCCGAGGTTCGCAAATACGCCATCGAAGTCGCCTCGGCTTCGTCTCCGCGATCCACTCGGGTCATCAAGCAACAGGTCTACGGCGCGCTGTTTCAGACGCTGGCCGAAGCGATCGACGTGGCCAACGAGGAAATGGTGCAGAGCTTCGCCAGCCAGGACTTCAAAGAAGGCGTGGCCCACTTTCTGCAAAAACGCGCTCCCGCCTTCACCGGAAAATAACCTTGAAAGCATCCAGCCCGAGCGAAGTCTTTCACATCGGCATTCCCAACCCGATGTTCGAAGGGGAAATCAATCTCTACGTCATCGCCGGCGATCCGTTGACGGTGATCGACACCGGCATTGGCACCGACGAGGCGCTGGCCGCGATGGAAGCCGGACTGGCGGCCCGTGGCTTTTCGATCGAATCGATCGGCCAGGTTTTGTTAACGCACAAGCACGCCGATCACATCGGCTTGGCTCGCGAGATCCACGATCGGTCGGGCGCGCCGGTGTACGTCCACGAAGATGACTGGGACGGCGTGACCAATCTCGACGCCAGGCACGAGGAATTCGTGCCTTTGGTGTGCCAGCGGCTGCGCGATTTCCATACGCCCGAGGCCGACATCGAAAACTTGCGCAAGTTTCTCGGTCACGGCAAGCGGTTCGCCCGCCAGACACCCGCGGAGAAGCTCACCGACAATCAGACCTTGTCCGTCAACGGCCAGGATTTACAAGTGATTCATACTCCCGGCCACACGCAGGGCAGCATTTCGCTCCGCTACGGGAATTATCTATTCAGCGGCGACCACGTGTTGCCTACGATCTCGCCCAATATTGGCGCCGGCGAATTGCGCCGCAGCGGCATGATGCGGCGGTTTCTCGACTCGCTGGAGCGCGTCGCGAAGCTACAGTCCGACGACCTGATCGTGTTGCCCGGGCACGGCAAGCCGTTTTCCAACCTGGCCGAGCGCTGCGGCCAACTGCGAGCGCACCACGAACAGCGCGAGGCGGCAATTCTCGAGATCTTGCGAACCGGCGGACCCAAGACGGTCTACGAGGTGGCCCGCACTTTGTGGAAAAAGCTCCCAGGCTATCACCTGACGCTGGGGACCGCCGAAGTCAACGCGCACCTGGAAAAGTCGCTGGAAGACGGCGCCGTGCGACAAGAAGACGGTCGCTTTTCTATCGCCTAGATTGGCGCCAGTGGCGGCTGCGGGCCGCGCAAGTGCCGCGCTTATGCTCGTTTGTCGTTACGACGACACGCCCGGCGGAGGTGGCAAGGCGGCCGGTGTGGTCGGCCCAGGTGGCGTTGTCCGGGGCGGCGCGGGACCTGTTCGATAGCGATCTCGCTTGGGATGATTCCACAGCCAGCCGTTCTGCAACCGGTCGTAAAACGAGATGCAGCAACCGGTCGTCGTGGAAACAAGCACCACGAGCATCAACAACCGCGCCAGCCGGCTCATCGCAAGACCCCGCATGCAAAGTCGTCCGATTCTATCGATCCTAACGATGCTATCGGTTGCGCGGGCGTGGAAAGATAAAGGCGTTTTGGGTGGCGTCCAGATTTCGCCGCGTGCCAGCCGACGTCAACTGCTAGCGACGTCGTGCTAGCGGCAATCGGCGACGCGCGGCTTCAAGCAATCAGCTCGTGGACCACGCGACCGTGGACGTCAGTCAGACGGAAATCGCGCCCGGCATAGGGAAAGGTAAACCGCTCGTGGTCGATCCCCAGCAGCCATAGGATCGTGGCGTGCAGATCGTGAACGTGCATGGGGTTCTCGACCGCCTTGAAGCCGAACTCGTCGGTGGCCCCGTAGGTGATGCCGCCTTTGACCCCGCCGCCGGCCAGCCACATGCTGAAGCCGTAATGATTGTGGTCGCGGCCATTGACCTTCGCGTTGCCAATTAGCGGATTAGCCAGCTCGATCGTCGGCGTGCGGCCGAATTCGCCTCCCCAAATCACGAGCGTCTCGTCCAGCAGCCCGCGCTGCTTCAAATCTTTGATCAGCGCGCCGATCGCCTGGTCGCTTTCGCCGGCCAGTTTTTTGTGGTCGCCGATGTCGTTGTGCGAGTCCCAGGGCTGCCCCGCGCCATGCCAGACTTGCACGAACCGCACGCCGCGCTCGACCAGTCGCCGGGCGATCAGCAATTGCCGCGCCTGTGCGCCCGGGCCATACAAGTCCAATACGTGTTGCGGCTCGCCGCGGGTGTCAAAGGCCTCGGAGGCGTCACTTTGCATGCGATAGGCCAGCTCGAACGATTGGATGCGGGCTTCCAGTTGCACGTCCCCTTGCGACCGCTCGAGATGACCGCGATTGAAGGCTTCTAACAGATCGAGCTGATCGCGCTGGAGGGCTTGCGGCGTGGGGCTTTTGATATTCTCGATCAACTTTTCCACGTCCTGGTGCTGCGTGTCGACGAACGAGCCCTGATGAATGCCGGGCAGAAACGCCGACTGCCAATTCTGGGCGCCCTGAATCGGCAGGCCACCGGGACACATTGCCACGAACCCCGGCAGGTTTTGATTTTCGCTGCCCAATCCGTAGGTCAGCCAGCTCCCCATGCTCGGCCGCGGCAGACGGGCTTCGCCGCAATTCATCAAGAGCAGCGACGGCTCGTGATTCGGGATATCGGCGACCATCGAGCGAATCACGGCGATGTCATCGATGTTCTCGGCCACGTGCGGAAACAAATCGCTGACCTCGATGCCGCTTTGGCCATACTTCTTGAAGGCAAAGGGCGAGGGAAACGCCGCCCCTGTTTTTCGTTCGGTCAGCAGGTTCCCGCTGGGCAGTGGCATGCCGGCGTATTTGGCCAGGGCCGGCTTGGGATCGAACGTATCGACCTGCGAAGGCCCGCCGTTGGCGAAGATGTGGATGACCCGCTTGGCCCGAGCCGGCAGACGAGGACTTTTCTGCGCCAGCGGATTGAGCGAGTCGGCGGCGGCCACTGCCGGAGCAGCATCGATCAACCCGCCAAGCGCAAGCGCCGCCAACCCCATGCCGGAGCGGGACAACAGCTCGCGCCGCGAAAGGGGCGGCGCGATGCCGGCGCGAAGCGAGTCAGTGATTCGAGCGTCAATCGACATACGTAAACTCATTGGATAAGAGCAACGTTTGAGCCAAGGCTTCCCAGGCGTCCAAAGAACCTTCTGGCGGAGCGGTCGTTTCGTGACTCGTGACGAACGCGAGCGCCAGGGCAAGCTCCTCGTCGCTCGGCGCCCGCCCCCACGCAATCCGCATCATCCGCCGGGCACGCTGCGACGCATCGCTCGACCGTTTCACGTCGTCTCGCCCCGCAAATGCGCGGGCCATCTCGATCGCCAGCGGGCCGTTCATCAGAAACAGCGCCTGCCGCGGCACGGTGGTCGAGTAACGCTCGGGACTGTGCGTGTCGGGACTGGCGAAATCGAACGTGGGCAACATGCCGGGCAATCCCTGGCGGTCGATCCGGCCGTAGATCGTGCGCCGCCGCGCGCTCGGGTCCGAAAGATCCTCGCTTGGCCCGCCCACGGCCAGGTTCAACCGACCGGCGGCCGCCAGCACGCTGTCGCGCAGGGCCTCGAAATCCAACCGTCGGCGTTTCATCTTCCACAGCAGGCGATTCTCGGGATCAAGTTCGCGATATCGCGGCACTTCGCGGCCGCTCTGCTGATAAACGCTCGTAATCATGATCGAGCGGTGCAGCTTTTTGATCGACCAGCCCTCGTCCATGAATCGTGCCGCCAGGAAATCGAGAAGCTCCGGATGCGTGGGCGTTTCGCCGCGCAATCCGAAATTGCTTGGCGTCCGCACCAGACCGGCGCCGAAGTGATGCGCCCAGACTCGATTCACGATCACCCGCGCCGTCAATGGATTGTCCCGCGAGGCGATGGCCCGCGCTAGATCCAACCGGGCGTCGGCGCCAAACGGCTCTCGTTCGGTCGGACACAACACGCTCAGGAATCGCCGGGGCACATGCTTGCCAGGGCGCGTCGGATTGCCGCGCACCAGAATCCGCGGCTCGTGCGGCAGCGAAGACTCGACCAGGGTGTGGGCCCGCGGCTGCGCCGGCCCGCGCTCGTTCAAGAGCTCGTTGATTGCGGCGCGTCGCTTGACAATTTCGTCGTTGATCGGCGAGTCGTACAAATAATCCCAGAGTGCCTGCTGCTTTCGCACCGCCACCGCGGCGTGCTCGCCATACAGAACCTGTCGCAGTTCCTCGTCGTCATCGTCGGGCAATCGGTCTGGTTCGCCCGATGCGGCCGCCAAAGTCGAAGCGGTCAGGCTGCGCCAACGCTCGTGGAGCTGTGACAGCAGTTCGCCGTAGCCGCGGGCCACGTCGGCCATGCTGGTTGGAGGTTTCGCCGTGAAGCGGTCCTTTACGACACGATTGACGCGCGGCACGCCGCGACCGTCAGCGGTCCACCCGCCCACGATAGCCGCGGCGGCGGATTCGAAATCGGCCGGTTCGATTGCTGCGAAGGCCTGCCACGGACCGAACACCGGATGTTCCGCGCCGCTATGCTCTAGCACGTCGATCCAGCGCTCGACAATTGTCTGTCGAATTTCACCCGGCGCTTTTGGCAGCGGTTGCTGAGGAGGAAGCCGACCGGCGAGGGCCTGCACCAGGTAATCCGCCGAGCGGGCGCGAAATTCGTCGAGAAGTGCCCGGTGCTGCTTGTTCTCGAACGTATCGAGGGCCTGCTGACGCGTTTCGTATTCGCGTTGGAAGTCCGCTGTCGTGGAGTCTTTGGGCAACTCCTCGATCAGGGGCGGCACAGCGGGATCTTCGCCGCCGGCAAACACGCCGTATAGCGAATAATAATCGGCCGTCGGAATCGGATCGTACTTGTGATCGTGGCAGCGGGCACACGTGACCGTGAGCCCCAACAGCCCCCGAGTCACCACGTCGATGCGGTCGTCGATAATGTCGTGCACGTCGCCGGTGAATCGCCGGCCCAGCGTCAAGAAGCCGAGCGCCGCCAGCGGCCGTTTGTCGTCGCCCAGCGGCAATTGGTCGGCCGCCAGTTGTTCGACGATGAAGCGATCGAATGGCAGATCCTCGCTAAACGAGCGCACCACGTAATCGCGATAACTAAATGCGTAAGGAAACCGTCGCTCCTCGGCCAGGCGGACGTATCCCTTGGTTTCCGCATATCGGGCCACGTCCAGCCAGTAACGCCCCCAACGCTCGCCGTAATGGGGCGAATCCAGCAGCCGATCCACGACCCGAGCGAACGCGTCGGGGGCCGGGTCGTCGACAAAGCTCGCGATCTCGTCGTCGCCCGGCGGCAGTCCGATGAGGTCGAAAGTGGCGCGTCGAATGAGCGTCGTCCGATCGGCCGGCGGCGCGGGCGAGATCGCCTGCTGTTCCAGCTTCGCGAGGATGAATCGGTCGATCGGCGATTGTGGCCAGTCGGTGCCCTCTACTTTGGGAATCGCGACCGGACGGATGGCTTGAAAGGCCCAGTGGGGTTTCGGCGAAGTCGCTTGATTTGCGGCGCCGCCGGCATCTTCGGGCCAATGGGCTCCCGCGGCGATCCACTGACCAAGAGCGGTAATGGCGGCATCCGGCAGTTTCTCTGCCGGCGCCGGCGGCATCTGCAAGTCAGGGTCCTTGTAACCAATTGCGATCAACAGCCGACTACGGAGGGGGTTCTGGAGATCGACGACCGGCCCCGAGTCGCTTCCCCGCAGAAGCGCCGCGCGCGAGTCGAGACGCAGCCCGGCTTCTTGGGTCTTGGGTCCATGGCAGGCCAGGCAATGCTGCACCAGAACGGGGCGAACTTGTCGCTCGAAGAATTCTGCCTTGGCCGCAGTGTCGACCGCGCCTTGGTCCTGCTGGCCGAGAGCCGCCGGTAATCCAGCCACGATCAATGCTTGGCACATCGCGTGGAGCAGCGCTCGATTCATCAAGGCCCTCGCAGCCAACCGGCCGTTCGATCCATGCATGCCCGACCCCGCGGGCCGACAACGCCCAGTATAGTGTGCGGTTCGCGGCCAAACCTAGCCATTGGCCTGGAAAGCGAGTATCCTCGGACGACGTTGGCGTTGAGTTGAGCAGTCTTTGGTCAGAATTGGCGGATTCATGGAAACGGCAAATCCACAGGCGGCTGCCCCGCGCCCCCCTTCGTCGCCGCCCCACGATCCGCAGGACATCCACCGCCTGCAAGATCTTTCCAGCACGCAATGGAAGTCGGGTGTGGCTGCCTGGCTGGGTTGGCTGTTCGACGGACTCGACATGCATTTGTACACGCTGGTCGCGGCGCCGTTCGTGGCGCAGTTGCTGGCGGTCAGCGAAAAAGATTCCTCGGTCGGCACGTACAGCTCGATCATTCAAGCTTCGTTCCTGATCGGCTGGGCGCTGGGCGGCGGGTTTTTCGGACGCATCGGCGATCGGATGGGCCGCAGCCGGGCCTTGATGCTGACGATCTTGACCTACGCGGCGTTCACCGGATTGTCCTTCTTTGCGCAAACCTGGTGGCAACTGTTGATCTTTCGATTCCTGGCCGCCTTGGGCATTGGCGGCGAATGGGCGGTCGGCGCGGCGCTGCTTTCCGAAACCTGGCCACGCAATTGGCGGCCTTGGCTGGCGGCCGTGCTGCAAACCGCGGTCAACATCGGCATCTTGCTGGCCTCGATCGCCGCCTACTTCATGGCTGGCCTGCCGAACCGTTATGTGTTCCTGGTCGGCATTTTGCCGGCACTGGTCACTTTGTGGATTCGTCGCGCCGTGCCCGAGACCGAGCAATGGCACGCGGCCCGCGCGGAGCACGCCGACAATGTGCCCAGTATTTGGGAGCTGTTTCGCGGCGACGTGCGCAAGATTACGGTGCTGACGATCCTGGTCTGCTCTCTGGCGCTGACGGCGCACTGGGCCTTCAATTTCTGGAGCTTGCAACATCTGCGGAACTTGCCCGACGTGGCCGCCTGGACCGACAGCGAGCGCACGCAATTTGCAAGCCAGGCCATGACGCTGTTGATGGTTTCGTCGATCGCCGGCAATTTCGTGGCCGCCGCGCTGGCCAGCCGGATCGGATATCGATTTTCGATCGCTTTATTATGTCTGACATACTTCGTGTCGATGACGGTCACCTACTCCGTTCCCCGCGACCACACGCAAATGTGGTATTGCCTGCCATTCATGGGCGCATCGTCGGGACTGTTCGCGCTGTTCACGATGTATATGCCTCCGCTGTTTCCTGTCTTGTTGCGAACGACCGGCGCCGGCTTTTGCTACAACATCGGCCGTATTGCCGCAGCCTTCGGCACCGTGTTCTTCGGATTGTTCAGCAAAGTGGGCGACTATCGGCTCGGGCTTTTGTATGCGGGGTTCCTGTTCGTTCCTGCGGCGCTGGCCGCGCTGTTCCTGCCCGAGCCGCCCGACGAGCGATCGAGCTTGACGCCGGTCGATTAAACAAGTTCGCCTCGGGTGTGTTTCGCGATCGATTGAGAAAAGAAAACCTGCCATGCCCCCTGCCCTGCCTCAATCGACCGCCTCAGCAACGATCGTCGGCCAGGGCGCGTTTCAATATCAGGCTCTGCCAAACTGGGCACAGTTGCCGCCCAGTTGGAGCTTCGTGGAAGCGGTGGGTGTGGCTACCGACTCATCGGGCAACGTACTCGTTTTCAACCGAGGCGAGCACCCGGTCATCGTGTTCGATCGGCAGGGCCAATTCATGCGCTCCTGGGGCGAAGGCTTCTTCGTGCGTCCGCACGGAATCCAGGTCGGCCCGGACGATTCGATCTATTGCGTCGACGACTTCGACCACGCCGTCCACAAGTTCACGCCCGAGGGGCAACTGGTCTTCACGCTGGGCACGCGAGGCCAGTCGTCGGACACCGGCGCTCGCACGGTCGATTATCGCACGATCCGGCAAGCCGCCGGGCCGTTCAACTTCCCTACGAATCTTGCCCTGGCCCCCGGCGGCGAGATCGTGATCACCGACGGCTACGGCAACGCCCAAATCCACGTGTTCTCGCCCGACGGGCGGTTGCTGCGGTCTTGGGGCGAGCCGGGCTCGGGACCTTCGCAGTTTCACGTGCCGCATGGCATCGCCATCGATCGCGCTGGAACGATATATGTCGCCGATCGCGAGAATAGCCGCCTGCAACTATTCTCGCTCGAAGGCCGCTTGTTGGGCGAATGGACGTCCCTGGCCCGGCCCAGCGAAGTGGCGATCGACGACGATCAGAACGTGTTTGTCGCCGAGTTGGGTTATCGGGCCGGCATGTTTCCCGGCGACACGCCCCCGCCGGGAGCGACCACAGGCGGGCGTCTGAGCATCTTCAATTCCAGCGGCGAGTTGCAAGCCCGCTTCGGTGGCGGCGATAATCCCTGCGCAGCCGGAGATTTCTTCGCGCCGCACGATGTGTGGATCGACCGCTTCGGCGACATGTACGTCAGCGAAGTCACGATGTCGGCCGGCGGCAATCTCGGCCTGGTCTCGCCCGATTGTCATACGCTGCAAAAATTTGTCCGAGTCAGCCCCCAAGGATCGCCATGAGAATCGCACACGAACGACTCAAACGACTGACCAGCGCCCTCTTTGCCGCCGCGGGCTCCAAAGCCCACGAAGCCGAGCGCATCGGCCACTACCTGACCGAAGCGAACCTGGTCGGCCACGACTCGCACGGCGTGATTCGCATTTCGTACTACATTGACTGGGTCCGCGCAGGCAAGGTGCTGGCAAACCAGGACATCAAGATCGTATTCGAAAATGACGCCATCGCCGTAGTCGACGGGCAGTACGGATTCGGCCAGACCATCGGCGAACAGGCCACGAAGTTGGGAATTGAAAAATCGTCGAAGCACGGCATCGCGGTCATCGCACTGCGCAATACCGGGCACTTGGGGCGAATCGGCGACTGGCCTCTGCTGGCGGCCCGTGCCGGCAAAGTGTCGCTGCATTTCGTCAATACCAGCGGCGCGGGCATCCTGGTGGCGCCATTCGGCGGCATCAATCGGCGGCTTTCTGCCAATCCCATTGCCGCGGGGGTGCCGGTCAAGGGGGGCTCGCCGATCTTGCTGGACATGTCGTGCTGCACGATCGCCGAGGGCAAGTTGAAGGTGGCGCTCAATAAGGGGCTGGACGTCGCCGACGGCTGCATCATCGACTCAAAGGGTGAGGCGACCACCGACCCGCGCGTGTTTTATGGCGATCCGCCCGGCGCCATTCTTTCGATCGCCGGACACAAGGGCTATGGCCTGGGCATCATCACCGAGATGCTGGCCGGCGCGCTCACCGGCGGCGGAGCCAGCAATCCGGCCAACGCCGGCCGCCTGGCCAACGGCATGCTCTCGATCTATATGGATCCCACGTTTTTTCAGGAAGACGCCGTCTTTGGGGCCGAGGTGCGGCGTTTCGTCGAGTGGGTCAAAAGCTCCGAGAAGGCCTTGCCCGACGGCGAAATATTGATGCCCGGGGAAATCGAGGAGAAAAACAGGGCTCAGCGGCTACGCGACGGCATCGAACTGGACGACATCACCTGGAAGTCGATCGTCGACACCGGCCGGCTGGTTGGGGTCGACCCCGAAAAAATTTGAGCAACCCACTGCGAGCCGGTACACTGGCGACTCGCACGGCTCCATAAACCAGCGGACTCGCGAGATTCCAATCATGCGCACGTTGATCACCACGCTCATTGTCGCTTCGCTCGTGACGGTTGCCTGGCATCGCCGATCTGGCGCTGCCGAGAACCCAATTGTGCCGGCCGGCGCCAAGCTCGAGTTGCTCTTCACGCGAACCGCCAAGATCGCCGGCGGCTTGACCGAGGGCCCCGCGGTGGCGCCGGATGGCAGCATCTACTTCACCGACATGCCGTTCGGCGCCGACCCCGGCATGATCCTGCGGTTTGACCCCGCCACGCGCCAGATCACGACGTACTCGGCCAACAGCGGCAAAGCCAACGGGCTGACCTGCGATGCCCAGGGCTACCTCGTGGCCTGTGAAGGGGCCGACTCGGGCGGGCGACGAGTTTCTCGATGGGATATCAAGACCGGCAAGAGCCAGACCATCGCCGATTCCTATCGCGGCAAGCGATTCAACGCCCCCAACGATGTGTGCATCGACACCAAGGGACGCATTTACTTCTCCGACCCGCGCTATTTGGGAGACGAGCCCCGCCAGCTCGAGCACCGTGCCGTGTATCGCATCGACACCGACGGCGCGGTCGTCGAGATCACGCACGACGTTGAGAAACCCAATGGCGTGGCGCTTTCGCCCGACGAAAAGACCCTTTATGTCGGCGACCACAACAACGGCACGGACCGGATCGATCCGACTGCCCCGCCGTCCAAGATCGGCGCGATGAAGGTTTATGCCTTTCCGCTCGGACCTGACGGGCTAGTCAACGGCCCCAAGAAAACACTGGTCGACTTCGGCGCCGAGAACGGCTGCGACGGCATCTGCGTGGACATCAAAGGCAACATCTACCTCACCTGCCGAAGCTTGAAACGTCCGGGACTGATGGTCATCGATCCCCAGGGCAAGGAGCTGGCCTTCGTCGCCACCGGACCGCCGAACCAAACCGCCGGCAAGGACCCTGTCGGCATGCCGAGCAATTGCGAGTTCGGCATCGGCGCCGAAGACACGATGCTGTACCTGACGGTCGACAAAAGCTTGTACCGCATTCGGCTCAAGGTGGCCGGATATCACGTGCCGTTCAAATAGCAGCCGACGGCGACGTTTCTGTCTGCGTCAGTGAAAGGATTGCCTCCATGCTCGACCACGTTTTGCGGGCCGCATCGGCGAACGTTGACTACGCCAAGCGGCTCGTGGCGGATACACCCGACGATAAAATGTGCGCGCAACCGATTGCCGGCATGAATCATGCCGCCTGGGTGCTGGGGCACCTGGCCTATGTCTTCGATTCCATGATCGGCGTGTTCGACGAGAAGCCCGTGATGAGCGCCGAGTGGAAGGAGCTGTTCAACTTGTCGTCGAAGCCCCTGGCCGATCGGGCCAAATATCCCTCCAAGGCGGCGCTGTTTGAGGCGTATGAAAAAGCCTACCAGCGAATCGTCGATGCGGTGAAGGCGGCTTCGCCGGAATCGCTCGCGCGCGACTTTCCCAATCCGCGTCTGCGCGCGACGCTGCCCACGGTGGGCATGGCCATGGTGCATATCCTGACCTCGCACCAGGGAGTCCACTTGGGGCAACTCTCGGCCTGGCGCCGCGCCCAGGGATTGCCGGCGGCGTGAATCCGTCTGGACTGTAATCGACCGACTAGCGAGGATTCAGCCGGTATGCGATCGCGCGGCGCACAGCCGGTGGCAGGGGCGCGTCCTTGCCTTTGATCGATCGCCACAGAATCTCGTTAAGTTCAAAGTCATCGATCTTGTCGTACTCGCTGAAGTCCATCTTGCTCGATCGCTCAGCGCCGTAAGCCAAGGCCGTGTTCTTCGCGGCCAGGTCGATTCGGGCGCCTTCCGCTTGGTAAGGCGTTAAATCGGCCTTGCCCGTAAAAGAGCCGAACATCGGATTCGCCGCGGCGTCGAACTGGCTTAACGGCTCCAGGCCCAAAATCAGCTCCATCGTGCGAATCATGCTGACGGTCGTGTATTGCGTGCTATCGAGTGCGTTGCGTTTCGCGTAGGGGCTGATCACCAATCCCACGGTGCGGTGGGCATCGACGTGGTCGGGCCCATTCTGGGCGTCGTCCTCGATCACGAAGATCGCCGTCTCGGGCCAATATTTGCTCTTGCTGACGGCCTCAACCAGCCGCCCCAGCGCCAGGTCGTTGCTGGCCACGCAAGCCTGCGGCGTGTACGCCCCGGGCCGCGTGCCGCTAGTGTGATTCTCGCCCAAGCTCATCACGATGAAGCGAGGCAGGTTATTGTTCTTTTCGAACTCGCGAAACTCGGCAAGAAAGACATCGACGTTGTCGGTATCGCGGCCGCGCTGGCCTGGCTCCTTGGGGATTCCGTAGGTCGGGCACATATGTCCAACCAGCCCGGGCACGCGGCCCTCCATCCTCACGGATCCGTCGGGCTGGCTCACCCGGCCGCCGTATTCGCCGTAGCTGCGATACGTAAGATTGTTTCGCGCACACGAATCCCACAAATAGCCCGAGGGCGCCTTTTGCAGATCCCCATCGTCGTCATCCTCAATGCCTTCGCGGCTTGAATACGTCAGAGCCCAGTTACGAGCCGTGTAGTCGGTATTGTAGGCCATCGTGGACCAAGGGTGACCGTCGGCCGAGACGTGTCCGTTACAGTACAAGTTGTCGAGCAGCACGAACTCGTTAGCCAGCTTGTGATGGTTTGGCGTGACGTCCTCGCCGAACATGACCAACGACGGATCACAGTTTCCGCGACCAATGTCGCCGAAAACCTGGTCGTACGTGCGATTCTCCTTGATGATGTAAATCACGTGTTTGATCGGCGACGGCTGACCAACTTTGGTCGGAATGGCGGTCGGTTCAGGATACGGGGCATCGGTAAGGAGCTTGTCGGAGTACGGACAGTTGCGATAGACGGTTTCCGTATAGGCGGCTAACTGCTGAGCGTCCGGCATGGGCACAATCGACAAGGCTCCCGACAGGGTCGTGCCAATATATGGATAGGGCCGGCGACGGGTCGCGTCGCTGGTTTTTTCGGCCTCGCTCGACTTCGAGATCGGATTGGCCTGGGTTTGGTTTCCCTTGCCGACGCCCACCAACAGGTGTTTGCCATCGGGCGTGACGGCCACAGCGGTTGGATACCAACCAGTGGGCACGAAACCTTGTACCTGGCTGCGGCTGGGCTGCGAAATGTCGATCATGGCGATGCAGTTGTTGTCGGCATTAGCCACGAAAAGCCGTTGGCCGTCGGGCGACACGGCCAGCGCGTCGGGCGTGCTTCCCTCCGGAGATTTCGGGAAGAGCGCGGTAAAGATCGTCTCGGTGACCACGCCGCGCTTGGTGTCAATTACCGAGACATTGTTGCTGCTGGCGCAGGCCACGAAAATTCGATCGTCTTTGGGATGAACGGCGATCTGATTGGGATGCTCGCCGACCGCGATCTTGGCCACGACTCGCATGTCCCCGGGATCGACGGCCAGCACCGAGCGGCCGGCCCAATCTGAGATATACAGCCGCGACCCGTTACGCGCCATCGCGACGTCGTAGGGACGACCGCCAACGTTCACCAATACTTCCGGCTTGCCGTCGGCCAGGTCGATGACGTGCAGCATGCCGGCGTCAATGTCGAGCGAGTAGAGTCTTTTGCGATTGCTGTCGAGCACCAAACCGGAGCGAAATTTTTTCTTGTTGGCCCCTTCGCCGTCCACTTTGGCTGTCGGATCGCCCGCATCGGAGCGCGAGAGCTTGCCATCCTTCAGGCGAAACTCGTGCAGCGCGGCGCCCCCGCCGCCCGACCACCACAGCTTGTCTTCAGCGGGCGAAAGAGCCACGCCGAACCAGCTTTGGCGGACGGTTTCTGTTTGTACCGGCTGCTTTGATTGTAAATCGACGAGCGTTAGTTCGTGCGCGTTGTATCCGCTGGTGGCGACCAGCGCGTGCCGGTTATCGGACAAGGCAATAATATTGAGCGGCAAGTCCTTGAGCACCACTTGCTCGCCGGCCGGCGTGACGGTCCAACCGTTTGGGAGCAAGAACCCGGTTTCCTTTTGTCCTGGAAACTGAGAAGGCTTGTCCTTGCCTGCCAGCATCGCGGGGACCGAGACTATCGCCAACAACAGGAGCATGGATGCGGTTCTCATCAGGACCTCCGCGAAAGGTAATTCGTCAACGAGTGCGATCGTCAGCTTGGGCCATGGTAGCGGATTTGGGGAGTCGATGCATTCCCTGCTGCAAGGGCCCCACGCCAGCTTGAGAGCAGGAACGGCTGGGTACGACTCTCTCTGCTCTCGACTCGACCGCTACAGCCAATTCTGCTGGCGATACCAGTCGGCCGTCTGCCGCAGTCGATCGAGGAACGGCGCCTGCGGCGCAAAGCCCAGATCGCGGCGAATCGTTTGCGGCGAACAGATCCAGTTGCCAGCCGCCGCTTCGCGGGCTTTATCGAAGTTAATGATATAGGGCCTTCCGCGCAAGCGGGACACGCCCTCGGCCAGCGCCGCGCCCCCCCACAAAAACACCGGGCCCGAGCTGCGCCAAATGCGCACGCTCTGCCGTCCCAGGCTGCGGCTGATTAAGGAACCGAGTTCCGCGAAAGTCGGCTGTTCGTCGTCGGCCACGAAGTAGTAACCGCGCGGCGTGGTCGACGTGGCCTGCTGATCCGGCGAGTCGAGGCGCGAGCCGCGTTCGGCGCACAGCACCAGCGCGTCGACCAGGTCTCGCACGTGAATGAACGAATAGCGCGACCGCCCCACGCTCAGCGCCACGTGTACGCCAAGGCGAAAAATCGTGCGAAAAATATGCCGCAGCACGAGGTCCCCTTCGCCAAACACGATGGGCGGGCGGACGATCGTGATGGGGACCTGGCCGGCGAATTGCTCGGCGATCAGCTCCGCCTGCCGCTTGGCGCGGCCGTAGTTCGAAACGGGCGCGGCCGGATCGCTTTCGGTTCGCGGCCGGTCGGCCGGCGAAGGCCCCGCCGCCGCCAGCGACGAGACCGACACCAACGTGGGCGGATTCGCCGACGAGGAGCAGGCCTGCGCCACGTTACGAAACGCGTCGGCATTGACTTGCATCATCTCGGAGGCGCGAAAGGCCCTGGTTAAACCGGCCAGGTGGTAGACGACCTGCGAACCCGCGACCGCGCGGCACACCGCGTCGGCGTCGCGCACGTCCCCCAGGGCAAACCGCACGCCCAGCGGCTCGAGGGCAGCCAGCTTGGAACTGGGGCGAACCAGGCATACGACTTCGTCGCCGCGCGCGACCAAGCGCTCGGTCAACTTCGTGCCGATAAACCCGCTGGCCCCAGTAACCAGAACTCGTGCCATGTGAAGCGTTTCTCCCCTCGCGAGAATCTTCCGCCTGAGTCCGCGTGCTTGAACTCTGAAGTACCTTTCCTATGATCGTCCGCGGCCCGGCCCGCACTGTGGTCCGGCTGGGCGACAATTTGCTCGTCGGCGAATCACAGCACCTCCCCTATCCCCATCTCTTCGGTTAGAACCGCGCCAAAGGCCGCTGACAAGCCCAAGGGCGCTTTGTTGAGGGAGTCTGTCCGGGCCAGCGAAGCGGGCAAGGCCGCTCGTTTGGGCCTCGCAGGCGCCGTTCCGCCGCCGCGCCGCCGGCCTGTTCGAGGCGGTTACGAGGTATATACTTAATTGCGGTCGAATCGACTGCGCCAAAGATTCGATTTATGGCGGGCAGCCGAGCGGCAGGCAGCGGAGGCCCGACTTGTCGAATTTTCGCTGGCCGGTAATTTCGCGGAGCTAGAGCGTCTCATGAGCATCGGACTACCGCAACAAGGGGGCGCCACGTACGAGCTGGCGCCCTATAAGTCGCTCGACAACGCCGAGCTGCAAGAGCGGATTGCCGCGGTGCGCAGCCGGCTGGGTTCGCGACTGATCGTGCTGGGACACCATTACCAGCAGGATGAAGTGATCGCCATGTCCGACTTGCGGGGCGACAGCTATCAGCTCAGCAAGATGGCGGCCGACAGCGGCGATTGCCGGGCGATCGCTTTTTGCGGCGTCCATTTCATGGCGGAAACGGCCGATATTCTGGCCAACCAGCCCGCCAAGCTGGCGGCCCGCGACGGCGAGCGCGTCAGCGTGATCTTGCCCGACATGGCGGCCGGATGTTCGATGGCCGACATGGCCGCGATCCACCAGGTGGAAGGCGCCTGGGAGGAGATGGGCGAAATCATCGACAACGGCGACATTACGCCCGTCACGTACATCAACTCGGCGGCCAGCCTGAAGGCGTTTTGCGGCCAGCACGGCGGCATCGTTTGCACGTCGAGCAACGCGCAGGCCGTCTTGCGCTGGGCATTTAAGCGCACCAGTCGGGTGCTGTTCTTTCCCGACCAGCACCTGGGCCGCAACACGGCCAAGGCAATGGGCATTCCGCTCGATCAAATGCCGGTCTGGGATCCCCATCAGGATGAGTTGGGCGGCAACACGCTCGAGGCGATTAAAGCATCAAAGGTGTTGCTGTGGCGAGGGCACTGCAGCGTTCACCAGATGTTCACCGCTGGGCACGTCGACATGTTTCGCGAGAAGGTTCCGGGCATCAAGATCTTGGTGCATCCGGAATGCCCGATGGAGGTGGTCGACAAGGCCGACGTGCAAGGCTCGACGAGCAAGATTATCCGCACGGTCGAACAGGCCCCGCCGGGCTCGAAGTGGGCCATCGGCACCGAGTTGCACCTCGTCAACCGCCTTAAGACCGAGCATCCCGAGCAGGAAATCCACTTCCTATCGCCCGTGGTCTGCATGTGCGCGACGATGTATCGCATCGACTTGGCGCATTTGTGCTGGAGCCTCGAGAACCTTGCGGCGGGCAGTCCGGTCAATGTTATTCGGGTGGATGACGTGACCGCCCGGTGGTCGCTGGTGGCGCTCGAACGGATGCTGGCCGTGAACTGACCGCTCGGTGTTCTAACCGCCCGCTAGGGTGTCGCTTACCGCTGGCCATCCTGTCGTCTGGCAGCTTGTCGCCTGGCAGGCGCTTCGGTACGCTACCTTTTCCGTTTTACTGGATTCGACGTCCAACTTGAGCGCAACATGAGCGACCCGTATTTTCAGAAACTTTTCGCCGACCGGATTGGCGGCGCGAATTATGGCAAGGGCACGGCGATCTACAAGTTCGAGAAGATCAAGCGCGCCAAGCGTAAGGCCCTGGCCGACCATCCCGAGCGGATGTTGATCGACTTCGGCATCGGCGAGAACGACGAGATGGCCCCCTTGTCGGTGCGGACGGCGATGGGCGAGGAGGTCAACCGTCTGGAGAACCGCGGGTATTCGGACAATGGCATCGCGGCCTACACGGACGCCGTTGCCCGGTTCATGCACCGCAACTTCGCGGTCGAGCTCGATGCGGCCACCCAGATCAATCACTGCATCGGCTCCAAGACGGCGCTGGCCATGCTGCCGGCGGCATTTATCAATCCCGGCGATATCACGCTGATGACCGTGCCGGGCTATCCCGTGGCCGGCACGCACACGAAATACTACGGCGGCAGCGTCTATGCCCTGCCCTTGTTGCCGAGCAACGACTTTCTGCCCGACTTAGATGCGATTCCGGCGGATGTATGCGCGCGAGCCAAGCTGCTGGTGCTGTGCTATCCCAACAGTCCAACCGGCAAGGTCGCGACGCGAGACTTTTACCAGCGCGCGATCGAGTTTGCCCGCCGCCACGACATTGTCATCGTGCAAGACGCGGCGCACATCATGCTGACCTACGAAGGCGAGCCGCTCAGCTTTCTGTCGGTGCCGGGGGCCAAGGACGTGGGCGTCGAAGTCCATTCGATGTCCAAGGGCTTTCACATGATCGGTTGGCGGTTGGGATGGGTCTGTGGGCATGAGCGGATCGTGCGTGCCTTTGCCGACGTGAAGGACAACAGCGACTCGGGTCAGTTCATCGCCATCCAAAAGGCCGGCGCCAGTGCGCTCGACGACGTCGCCATTCCCCAGCAGGTGCGAACGAAGTACGAGCGGCGCTGCCGCAAGCTGGTCGAAACGCTGAACCGCTGTGGCTTCACCAGCAGAATGCCGGGCGGGACTTATTTCGTCTATGCGCCCAGTCCGAAGGGCATCACCGGCGGGCCGGGGTTCGAAACGGCCGAGGCCGCCAGCCAGTATCTGATCACCGAGCACTCGATCTGCACGGTGCCCTGGGACGATGCCGGGGCGTATCTGCGGTTCTCGGTGACCTACGAGGCTCCCACCGAGGCGGACGAAGACGCACTGATGGCCGCCACCGAAGAGCGACTGCGGCGGATTCAGCCGCTGTTTTGAGTCTGTGTGGTCGGCTCGAGTGACTGGGCAAGGCGGATCAACTCAGCACGCGAATGCGCGTTCAATTTGCGCATCAGACTGGCGCGGCGCAATTGAATGGTGCGCAGGCTCCAATCGAGCTTGAGCGCGATCGCTTTGTCCGGCTTTCCCAAGGCGGTCAACTGCAACACATCCTTTTCGTCGGCCGTGAGCGACTCATATCGCTCGACGAGCGCCTGCCGATGCCCCTGCGTCTCGCGGTTAGTCGCGTCGCGGTCGAGCGCGCGGCGCACGCTCTCCATCAACGCCGCTCCGCGGTACGGCTTCTCGAAAAAGTCGACGGCTCCGGCCTTCATGGCTGAAACGGCGGCCGGAATGTCGCCGTGGCCGCTGATCATGATCACCGGCGATTGGATGTTGCGGGATGCCAGCTCGTCGATGACGTCCAACCCGCTCAGTTGCGGCATGCGCAGGTCGAGCACGATGCAGCCGGGTCGGTCGGCGGAGTAACTATCCAGGAATTCCTGCCCTGAGGCGAAACACTCGACCTCCAGGTTCATCGATTGAATCAGCGCGGCCAGTGACTCGCGGACTTGGTCGTCGTCGTCGACGACCACCACGGTTGGTGAAGATAGCATCTCAAGCTCCGGATAGCGGCAACGTGAAACGAAAAGTAACGCCCCGATCGGGATTCGAACTGACCGACAACCGGCCGCCGTGGTCCTCGACGATCGAACGGCTGATCGCCAGCCCGATGCCGACTCCGTTGGGTTTGCTGGTGAAGAACGCGTCGAACACGCGCTCGATATTCTCCGCGGCGATTCCCTCGCCGGCATCCTCGACCGAGATTTCGACTTTGTTGCCGTTGAGGCTCGCGGCGATCACTACTTGCCGCTCTTCAGGCCCGTTGTCGACCATGGCCTCGTAGGCATTGCGAAGCAAATTGACCAGCACCTGCTGGACTTGAACGCGATCGACCGTGGCATGGATGGGGGCAGCCGACTCCCAGCGCACGCGAACGTTTAGCAGCCGTGTCTCAGCTTCGAGCAGATCGATCACCTCGTCGATCACCTCGTTGACCTCGACGGTCGACCGGCGCGGTTCGCTCTTGCGTGTGAACGACCGGAGGCGGCGGATCATCTGGCCGGCACGATCCGTATTCGTGGCGATTTTATCGATCCAGGACAACACCTTCTCATCGCTGCCGGGCGTGCGGGCGGCCATCGCTTGCGCGCAACTGGCCGCGTAGTTCGATATGGCCGCCAAAGGCTGATTCAACTCGTGCGCCAATCCCGTGGCGATCTCGCCCATCGTGCTCACCCGCGCGATGTGGGCCAGTTCGGCGCGCTGCATGTGGGCCATCTCTTCGGCGCGGCGCCGCTCGGAAATATCCATGATCGTGCCAATCATGCGCACTGGTTTTCCCTCGGCGCTATACATGACGAAGCTTCGGTCGAACACGTCGGCGTACGTGCCGTCGTGGCGGCGAAAGCGATATTCGAAAGCGCACTCTGCCGATGTGGAAACGCCCGGCTGCGGAATTTGTGCCAGCACCGCGTCGCTGTCGTCGGGATGGATACGCGACACCCACCAATCGAAGTCGCCGCCGACGTCTTCGGCAGCATAGCCGAACAGATTCTGGAAACCCTCGCTGCGCCACACTTCGTCCTTGCGCAGGTCCCAGTCCCAGATCGCGTCGTGTGTGGCTTTGGCGGCCAGGCGAAATCGTTCCTCGCTTTCCCGCAGTTTTTCCTCGGTCAACTTCAACTGCGAAATATCCATCAGCGACCCGACCATCCGCACCGGCTCTCCGTCGGCGTCGAAGATCACGAAACCTCGGTCGTAGACGTGCGCGTATGTTCCGTCCCGGCGGCGCAGCCGATACTCGAGGGTCCATTGTTGTCCGCCGTCGATGACCGGCGGCGGCATGGATTGCATGATGCGCTCCCGGTCTTCGGGATGGATGCGGTTGCGCCACCATTCGACCGGACTCTCGGTGGCGTCGTTCGATTCACCGAAGCTGGCGAGATAGCTGTCGTTGCGCCACATGCGGTTCTCGCGCAGATCCCAATCCCAGACCGCGTCCTTCGTGGCGGTCGCGATCAGTTGAAACCGCTCTTGGCTTTCGCGCAGTTGTTCCTCGGCGCGTTTGCGCCGAGTGATATCCTGGCCGGTTGCAAACAGGACCTGCTGCTCCAAGCACGGCACGGCAGTCCAAAGAATCCATTTATACGAGCCGTCCTTGCAACGAACGCGCGTTTCCACCGCCAGCGAATCGCGGCCCGACCCCCACTGCTCTCGCGCCTTCGCCACCCGCTCTCGATCGTCCGCGTGCAGCAAATCGCGGAGCCGAATCGACATCATCTCTTCGTAGGGATAGCCCAGCACGCCACACCAGGCCGGATTCCAGCGTTTCAAAAAGCCGTCGAAGCCGATGATGCACATCAGGCCCAGCGATTGCTCGAACAGTCGATCTCGCTCTTCGTCAACCGGCTTCTGCCGCGCGATTTCAACTTGCGCTACGAACGCCGCCGTGCAGCCCTCGTATTGCGTCGCGCTGGCAAACAGTTTGAACCAGCGTTCGGGCCGCGAATCATGCACGGCGTATTCGATGGAGAATGTTTCGCATTGATCCGCTAGAACTTGCCGCAGGCCCTGGGCAATGGCGCCCGCGCCGGCGGTGTCTTGCCGGGCGGACAGCTCGCATGCTTGCAGAAAATCGGCGCCTTCACCCAGCTCGGCGTTCTGACAGAAGGTTTTTAGCGGCTGGTCTTTCCACAAGCGATTGGCCGCGCGGATCGTGCCATCCCGATCCACTAGCGCCACGTGAACCGGCAGAGCGTCGAGCGTCCGCGCATCGAAGCCAGTTAATTGGCCATCCAAGTTAGCGCGTCGTTGTTTTGTCAGAGGGCCGCGCATATCGGAACTCGAGCACCGCGGATTCGCAACAAGACCGAGAAAGGAACGCTCTGGGGCCGCACTCGTTGCGCCCGGACGGGACGCGTGGCAGATGTCCGAGGCCCCCGAATCCCCCAATTCGCTACCCGGACGAATTGCCGGCAAAACGGAATAGGGCCGCTAAATCTAATTTGGTCGAGCCCCCTAGACACGTCAAGGTGATGGACGCCTTGATTTGCGGCCCAAGTTGGGCAAAGATACCCTTTTGTCCCGCCGCGCCCTGGCGCGCAAGGGGTGGCTTCCCAGCCCCAATGGGCTCTATTTCCTCCTACTCGAACGGGTTTTAGCGGTGTTCGATCAGATTGAGAAACTGAAGCAGGAACTGACCGACAAATATGTCGTCGTCAACACCGATATCCCTGAGTTAAAGCGGTTCGACGGCCACGTCGGTCAGGTGAAAACCGTGAACATGAGCGGCCGGGCGCTGGTCGAGTTCAACGCCTGGAACAACATCGGCTGGTACGACATCGACACGCATAGCTTGAGAGTGGTGCCCAAGCCCGAACCGGCCGCCGAAGGCAAGAAGGCCGAAGCACCGAGCGCCGCGGCTCCGAAATCGGCCACCGCCAAGCCGCCGGCTGGCGAAAAGAAACTTTCGCCGTTGGAGATGGCCCGCATGCAAGGCGCCGCCAAGGGCGCCCCGCCGGCCGAGCCAGCGGGCGACAAGCCCGTGACAGCGAAGCCCGTGACAGCGAAGAGCGCCCCTGCCGGCCCCGCCGCCAAATCGACCGCCGATATTCTGGCCGCCGCTCGAGCCGCCAAAGCGCCGGCAGCAGCCGGCGAGACAACTGCCGCTGCCAAGCCGAAGCCGAGCACGACCGACATTTTGGCGGCTGCCCGCGCCAAGAACGCCGCACCCGCTGGCGACCCCCCCGCGGCAGTTACCTCCTCGGCGCCGGTTGCAGCGCCCGTGGTGGAAGCAGCGCCCCCGGCCGCCAAAGCGGCTTCGCAGGCCAAACCCGCCGCAGCGAAGACCCAGCTTACGCCCGGGCAGCGGCCCAGCGTGAGCGAGATTCTCGTCTGGTGCCGCGAGCACGACGCCCATTAGGATCGCCCGCCGGGGAGCGGTCTGACGACACGATTCGCGCCTCGATCAAGGATGGCACGCGCGCATGCTCAGCGACGAAATCCGCTTGAGATTGGGGCAAATCCACCGGCCGGCGGTTCTCCGTTCGCCGTCGGGCCGGGCACTGTTGTTGCCCGGAATTCATCTCCCGATCGAAGCTCCTTGCCGCGAACCTTCCGGCGATGAGTTGTTGGCGCAGGCCGAAGAGTGCCAGAACGCATCGGGCAAGCACCTGCGATTCCGCCGCCCGCTGGACACGCTCTGGCCGGCCGCCGAGCACGCGATCGAGCGAACGCTCGGACTCACCGCAACGCACAAGCCCAACATCGCGACCGACTCGATGCACGCCGAGCTTGCGGCCGTGGTCGATCATTTCCCGGCCGACGCTCTGTTTCTGGACTTGGAGACTTGCGGCTTTGCCGGTTCCCCGGTGTTTCTGGCCGGGCTGCTGTGGCAATCTGAGGGCGTTCTGGTGCTCGACCAATTGTTCGCCCGCAACTACGCCGAGGAGCGGGCCGTACTCGAAAGCTTGTGGCACGTCGCGGCGCAGAATCGAGTGCTCGTGACCTACAACGGCAAGAGCTTCGATTGGCCGATGGTCCACGATCGCAGCACGCGCCATCACCTGGGCCACGACGCGCGGGGCGCTTCGCACTCGGCCGACGATGCGCCGCGGGGTGAACTCGGCTTGGGCCGGCGCGATCCCCGGCCGCAATTGACCCATTGCGACCTGCTGCACCATGCCCGGCGGAGGTGGAAGCGCGTGTTGCCCAACTGCAAGTTGCAGACCTTGGAGCGCTTCGTGTGCAATCGATCGCGCCACGACGACTTGAGCGGCGCCCAGGTTCCGGCGGCCTATCACGAATTCGTGCGGACCGGCGTGGCGCGGCAAGTGGGCGCCATCGTGCATCACAATGCGCTCGACCTGGTGACGCTCGTGCAGATCGCGCTGCGATTGCTCGAGCCCGACCGCTCACAGCGCTGATGCGCGATACGAAAAAAGCCACGGCATGCCGCTCTTGGCATGCCGTGGCTCGTATAATCAAACCTCTAGCCTAATGCGACGGAGGAGTCGCTGCGAGAAGAGCGAGGTCTGGCTGTGCTAGGCACTAGCCGTTGAATTGACCTGGCCCACGCAAATAGTTAGGTCCTCCCGACGGATTTTAAGGCTATTGAGGTTTGAAGTTTCAAAGGATCGGGACAATATCTTCGTCTCGGTCTTCTCGGACTTCTTGCGAAGGGTCCCGCGATATTG
>JANNQN010000175.1:0-1941 GCA_031400775.1 Planctomycetia bacterium
GATTTCAACAAGAAGGGGAACGGATATTACACGATCGAGGAGCGCAAGTTCAGCTACCTGGTTTTCCAGTTCGGATTCCTGGAAATGTGGGTCACTCTGATCATCCTGGGCACGTTCTTCCGGGGGCCGAACTGGAATATCTTCGGTCCGTTCGAGTATTGGGATCCGCACAAGGTGTTGGCGCTGAACAACGTCGACCTGTCGCAATATTTTTGGATCATGGGCATGGGGCAGGCGCTGCCCAAGGCGGCCGCCGGCGCGCCGTGGTACATCGAGATCGGCATGATCTTGTATCGCGAGTGGCTGGGGATCGCGCTGGTGCTGGGCTACTTCATTCTGCTGCCGCCGCTGATGGCGACCACGATCTTTCGCAGCTTTTTCGTGAAGATGGGTTTCTTGCGATTCATGTTGATGACCAACTTGCTGCTGTTCATGGCGGCCCTGCCGCTGAAGATGGCGCTGCGCTGGACGCTCAACATGAAGTACATCGTCAGCATTCCCGAGTATTTCTTGAACTTCTAAAGACTTACGCTTCGCGCTCTTGACCGCGCGATCGAGAACCTATGCCTGCCACAGAGCAAACTTGGCGCGACTCGAAGCTGATGCACATGATTTTCGGAATCAGTGCGTTGGCGATGCTTATCACCACCATCTGGATGCTGGCGGCCGATCATCGCCGCGAGTGGAAGGACTACCAGCGCAAGTTCGGCCGGATCGAGGCCTGGACCACGCAGGCCCGCATCAGCCAGGAGGAAAGCGGTCCCTACCACGAGGAGTTGGCCCGCGCGCGCGAAGCCTGGGAAGCCAGCCGCGGCGAGGTTCCCGCCGCGGCGCTGGTGGATCAGTTTCAGGACGAAGTCGCAGCCAACGCCGAGCAGCGCAAAGACGAGCCGAATTTCAAAGAGCCGAATTTCGAGCCGATGAACGCGGCCTACGCGGCCTTGCAGAGCGCGCCGGAAGATGAAAAGCCGACGGCCCGCGAAAAGTTCCTGATCGAGCTGTCGAAAATCGCCAATCAGGCGCGGTTCCGCGAAGACAAGATGGCCTCGATCAAGAAGTTCATTGCCGCCGACGTGGACGTGGCCCGCAGCGAATATGAGTTGGCCGTCGGCAACGAATTGCCCAAGTCCCGGCTGAAGACCATGCAAGAGCGGGTCACAGGGCTGCTCGAACAAGTCGACGAAGCGACGGTCAATCTGCAGGAAGCCACCGATCATCGCGAGCGATTGGAATCGATTGTCGGACAGATGACCGGCGACGAAGTCGAGAAGCGCAAGAAGGTTGAAGAATTGGTCGGCACCTTGACGCAGCTCGAGAAGCAGCTTTACGAGCGCGAGAACAGCACGATGAAGGAAGTCATCGGACTGCCGATCATCGACGCCTTCGCGCCCAAGAAGCTCGACCAGATCTGGCTGCCTAAGTTGACCATCAATTACAACTTCAGCGACGTGGCCCGCTTTGACCGCTGCACGAATTGTCATCAGGCGATCGACAAGACGGCCCCCGGCTCGGCGATCGAGCCCGGCTATGAGCGCCAGCACACCGAAATCCTGACGATGGAGACGCCGGCCACGGCGTCTGCCGCGCTGGCCGAGCAGAGCGAGAGCCCCGAGGCGACCGAATCGCTCTATGTTCGACTTCTGATGGAGGTCTACGGCCTGCAATTGGCCCCCGAGGGTCTGATCGATCCCAGCGACGCCGTGATCAGCGTCGTGCGTCCGCAGGGCCTGGCCGCCAAGGCGCGGCTGGAGGTCGGCGATGTGATCGAATCGGTGGGCAACGCTCGAATACTGAGCAAGCAGATGGTCTACAACTATCTGCTCGAGAGCATCGCGTGGGGCAAGCCCGTCAAGGTCACGGTTCGCCGCGGCTTGCCCAGCCCCTATGCGAGCCATCCGCGGCTCGACTTGTTCGTCGGCTCGGTCAGCCCGCACAAGCTGG
>JANNQN010000176.1:0-1886 GCA_031400775.1 Planctomycetia bacterium
AAAACAATCCGGCGTTGGTCGACCGCTGGGCCGGAATTCGGCCGCTGTGGGGAAACGGGGGTGGGGCGTTGCGCCGTGTGCGACGTCCTGAACTCGTCGCGGCCGCTCTGCTCGACGCGGGCTTGAAAGCGCCGCAAGTCGCATTCGACTCGCGTCAGGTTAGCCGTGACGGTCGTTGGATGATCAAGGGCCTTCGATCCTCGGGCGGCGCTCACGTTGCGGTTTGGAACGAACTCTCGCCCGACCCGTCGCCCGCGGCGGACTATTACTTTCAACAACTCGTCGCGGGCGATCCTTGTTCCGCGGTTTACGTCGCCGCCGGCGGCACGGCCGTTATGTTGGGCGTTACCCGGCAGTTGATCGGCGAGCGCTGGACCGGCGCAGGTGGTCTGCGATACTGCGGATCGGTGGGGCCGCTCGACTTGCCGGAATCCACTGAGCGGCAATTCGCCCGCATCGGAACGGTGCTTGCCGAAAAGTTCAATCTTGTCGGCCTGTTCGGCGTCGACGCGGTCGTCAACGAGCTCGGTGCATGGCCGGTCGAAGTCAATCCTCGCTACACGGCCTCGATCGAAGTGCTCGAGCGGGCCAGCGGTTTTCAGGCCATCGATTTGCACGTGACATCGTGCGAAGAAGGAGCCTTGCCGGCGCCTCGTCATTGGCCGCGGTCCGCCGTCTGCGGCAAAGCGATCTTGTTTGCCGATTCACGGCTACGGATTCCCCCAGCCATTACCGAAAAGTTCGAGCAAGAATTCACAGGCGTCTGGCCGTCCGTGGCCGACATTCCCGCGCCCGGCACAATCATTGAAGCTGGCTGGCCCATCCTGACGGTTTTTGCGGCTGCGGCCACGGAGCGGGAGACGCTCAACCGCCTGCAACAGCGCGCCGTGGAGGTCCGACGACAGATCGCTTGAAAAAGCTAAGAGCCTATCCGAGAACTGTCGGGGACCGTCCCAATTTTACGGTGCCCTGGGAGTAAAATGGGGCTGTCCCCTTCTCCCGGACAGTTCTCGGATAGGCTCTAAGCAACAAGCCGCCTAACTGCGAGCGCTGCCGTTCGTGGCTCGGGTTGACGCGGCTTCGAGTTCAAGCTCGTCGTCCGACTTCCATTGCCGCCCAGCCAATTCGGGCTCGTAGTCCACTGCACCGGCCAGTGCCGCGATTTCGACCAGGAACCGTCGCGTGAGCTCCTGCAAAACGGACTTGTCCCCTTCGCGCCCGTAGTACGGCGAGAGATCGATCGGCTTGCCCACCTTGACCCTGGCATTGGCAGCCATGAAAAAACTGCCCAGCGCCGTCCCGTCATAGGGCGATCCGGAGACCAGGCATGGAATCACCTTCACCCGAGCCCGCAGTGCGATCATCGCCGCGCCAGATCTCCCCGGCAGCAACAGCGCGTCGGTGGTGTTGACCCTGGCTTCGGGAAACAGGCCCACAAGTCCGCCTTGCTGCGCGAGCCGAATGGCCATCTTGGTCGAGGCCGTGTCGATTCCGCCACGATTGACAGGAATGCTACGCAGCGTTCTAAAGACGAGCGAAATGCCGGGCATCTGGTAATACTCGCGCGCCACCATCCAATGCACTACCCGATCGGTGCATAGTTGAATCAACAGCGGATCGATGCCGCTCTGATGGTTCGAGACGATGACAGCTCCCTCGCCGTCGGCCACAGGCAACGGGCCGCTGACTTGTGTTCGCCACAACACGCGGGTGAACAGGCTGTTGACGACGTACAGGCAGAACTGAGCGAAGGTATATCGCGTTCGGCGCCAGGACAGATAGGACCACAGCGCAATCGCGGCGAAGATCACCGAACAGACAATCAGTGCTGTGCGAGTCGCAGGATCCATGTCGATTGCAGCCGACCGTGGGGAAAAAGCGGCAGG
>JANNQN010000177.1:0-35393 GCA_031400775.1 Planctomycetia bacterium
CGACAAAAGCGGAAAAATGCGTCCGGTCCGGCCGCTCAGCGCAGTTGGGGGCATGAGGGAGTCTACCTCGTACTTGATTCCCGTCCCCGAGCCGTACTCTCAAAGCCCCTGGTACAGAAATCGGGGCATTCCAACTGGGCATGTTTAAACGGCCAGAATTTTTACCAAAAGAATCCTCGGAGTAACGCTCATGAGAACGGAAGCCGCCGACAATCATCCTTCATCCTCTCAAGGGCTTTCTTCCTTGCTCTTTGCCCCTTCGCCGTGTGGGCCTGCTTACTCTTCTTGTGCCGCTCAGACCCGCCGTCGTTTCCGCGGTGAGTTTTACGATCGGCCTGAATTTTACCGGGGCTACGCTCAACGACGGCATCAACTTGAAGGGCTACGGGTATGCGCCTCCCGATACCCCAACTTAACCCCCACATCCCTTGGAGTGTTACTAATGCAACGCACACTGCTAAGCCCGTCGCCCATCGACTCGGCACCGGTCCTTCGCCGTTTGTCCACGCGGAAGTCGTCAACCACTGGTCTATCTGGCCGCAACGACAAAGTTGCCAGTTTCACGCGGATTCTAGCATGTTGCGCTGTACTGATCGGCGGCCACGTCATTTGTCCAGTTGCAATGGGAAGCTGGCTACAAAACCCCAGCAACGGTCACTTCTATTCGTTGACTACTCCTGGGGACTGGCATCAGGCCGAAGCCGAGGCCGTTGCCTTGGGTGGACATCTTGTGGCGATCAATGACGCGCTCGAAGATCAATGGATCGTCGATTTCGTTGTGCCTATGTTTGTTGTGCCTAACTATGACGCCTGGATTGGGCTCACCGACGATGGACATGAAGGAGCCTTCACCTGGACCAATGGTGACCCGTTCCTTTACTCGAATTGGGCTGGCGGCGAACCGAATGGCGGCACAACCGAGAATTTCGTCGTGAAATACGGCTCTGCTCCCTCCGGACGTCACTGGAACGACCGAATCGCTGAAGGACCGCTGCCCGGAATCATCGAATCGACTGTTGTTCCCGAACCGTCATCGCTGGTGCTGGCCGGTCTCGCTCTGGGCAGCTTTTTGTTCTCCGCTGTCCGTCGGTCGCGCCGCCTTTCTATTCCTCGCTAGAAGTCTTCGCGGAAATAGGCGAAAGGAAATGCGGAGAAGGGGGAGCATCACACGCCTGTTCGGCACGAGATTTGCGCCTTGCGCCACTTGGCCGGCGCACGCAGCCCCCCTTGCTAAGCGTTATCGTGGGAAACCAATTCGGGGAGTGCAAGCGAATCAAACCAAATTCGCGACAATTCCTTGTCGCGCGTCCAGTGCAACGCGCAAAGCGCAGTTGGTGTAGACCAATTCTCGGCATTACCTCGTCGCAATCCAGCCAGCCGTCCGGTCGGCCCCGAAAAATTGTGCGGGTCGCGCGTCCTATTCGCGTCTGCGCCGCAGATAAGGGCTATAGCAAGCTGCTAGCAATCGCAGGACACGGGAGTCACGTCATGCCTGACTTGGAGAGTAGACAACCCGGGCCGCGGCATCTTCGCTTGTCGTGCCCAAGAGCACTGGCCGAATCTGCGGCTTGGCACCCGACTGAGGGGCTTGGCATTTAGGCGATCACTGAGGGAACGCCACTGACGTGCGACTGGATCGGCCACAACTACTTTCTCTGGAGTTACCACTCATGAACCGCGTTGTCGCTCTGCTATTTCTAGTCTGCGCGACATTTGCCATCGCGCCACGAACCGCATCGGCCGCACCCGTCACGGTTCCGCCGGGCTTGAATCCAGGCGATCAATACCGTCTGGCTTTCGTGACCAGCACGCAGACGGGTGCCTTTTCGAACAACATCGCGGGCTATAACGCGTTCGTGACCACCGCGGCGAACTCCGTCCCCGAACTAGCGGCGTTGGGGACGTCTTGGAAGGTGATTGGTAGCACATACGTCGCAGCCCAGGATAATACAGCCACCAACCCAGGCATATCCACCGGCGTCCCGATCTTCCGTTTAGACGCCGTCAAAATCGCGAGCAACAACCAGGACCTATGGGACGGCTCCCTCTTGGCTCCAATATCTACGAACGAGACCGGTGTTAATTCCGCGGATCATCGGGCTGTCTGGACCGGCACAAACTACGGTGGCACACCATCATACGCCCCCCTCGGCTTTTTCGACCCCAATTTCACTTTCAACGAGATCACCATAGGCTCTACTGATCAGATAGACACCCAGTGGATAGACCAAGCGCGATACCCGCGTGAGTTCTACTTCCTCCCCCTATACGCGATGTCGGGCGTCCTCACCGTCCCAGTGCCCGAACCCAGCACGATGGTCCTGGCAGGTCTCGCGGCGGCTGGACTTGCAGTGTCGTCGCTCCGCCGACGTCGACAGTGCAGATCCCAGGGGCACATCGTCCGAGACCACCGTTAACCCAACATTGCCACCGTCGCACGTACACTCCGATGCGGAGAGAGTCCGCAACTTGCTCATCAAGGCGGATCGTTCGTGCGACGAGTCCGCTATTGCCATTTTGACGAAGGCGAATCTAATGCCCAATTCGACAATTCCCATTTTCAGGGCCGTGATTTGTGCAGCCGCGTTATTCTCCTTGTATGGGGTCGATCGTTTGGCTCATGCGCAAATGGTCGAATTTAACGCAACGGCGCAGGCCACGCAGTTCCGTGATCCCGTGCAATGGCACTCATTCGGACCGGCTATCGAGTCGCCAACCAGCGTCTCTGTGCATGACGAGGAGGCCAGGCGGTGCGCCATCGCAACCGTAGCACCGTTCTATCTCCGTGCAGAGGTTGAAGCCGCCCCTTCCGGCATTCCGAATCCCTCCAGCGGCGCATCCTACCGAGGGCTCGAAATCGGCGTTCTTGACAGCCCAGCACTCCGCGCGCTCATTCCATCCGACCAAACGGGGCTGGACCTACTCCTTAACTATTACGTTGACGTATTCGTTCAGGCGCCGGGGCCCCCTGGCATCTTTAAGCAGGCTGTCGTAGGTGCGGACGTCGGCATCGGGGTCGACTCAATCTATCAACCGGGAATATACATGAGGGGACACATCGGCGTGACCAACGGGCCATATGAACATGCTTACGACAGTTCGGGCATACTTGCCGGACTGCCCGAAAATGGCGGGCAGGTTTCCGTGTCGCTTCCAGTCCGCATCTCACCTTTTGCGCCCGGTGGACTTGTGATTAAGTCGAACGCCGATGTACAGACAGGCGCACTCTCGTTATCTCCGGACGCGCGCGCCGAGATCACACTATCGCTGGCCGACGGTCCCGCCGCGTTGACCCTGCTCAACGGAATACCATTATCGAGCCTCGGGGTGGAGTACAATCTGGCCCCAAATCGAGATTATGCCAACGTCATAAGCGTTCCGTGCATTCCCAGCGACTTTCCAGGAGAAACACCGGAAGCGGCTCAAATGCCCTCTTCGATTGTCAACGCACCTGGCGGGCCGTTTTTTCGCTTCACCGGACCAATCGTCCTCGGGCCAAGGTGGTATGATCCTCCCTTGGCTGATGGCTTTATCTACGCGTCGAACTCCGAGTCTTTATTCACTTCGATCGCCGACTTTCCGCCCGGATTTGAAAGCGACTTCGCGGTTTCGATTGATGGAATCCTCTTACCGGGAAGGTTTGGGCCGGGCGATCACGTCGTCTTCAGCGACTACGCGAACTTGCTGGGAACATTGCTCGTTAACAACGAGGGCGTAGCGAGATTCGCTGTAACTGGAATCGATCCTCTGGTCGACACTGGCGATCCGGCAGGTTTTCCGCTCAAGATTACCTTCAACAATGCCCCAGTCGACTTCACGATGACACCGCTGGTCGTTCCGGAACCTTCCACATGGATTCTGGCCTGCGCCGGACTGTTCACCCTTGCCTCATGCGGGCTTCATCGACGGATGAATAAGCTCAAGGTTTACGCGACCAACTAGCCTCACTCCGCGTTGGCCCGCTCGACCATTCCCTGCCAGTACGCGCGGGCCTGATCGTGCAGCTTCGTCACAACCTCGCGCTCGCGCGGATTGTCGAGCTTCTCGGCCACGGCACTGGCCCGCTCGTTGACCCAGGCGAGAAAGAATTGCGCCGACGACTTGCTGATTCGCGGTCGGTCGCCAATTTCGACGTAATAGGGCGCCGTGGTCGCATAGCGATACGTCTCGGGCACGTCGGTGACGGCGCGGATGAGGAACCAGCCGCTTTCGTTGAAGCTCAATAGCGGCAACTTGCCGCCGGTTTTCTCCCACTCGTTGAGCCGCACCTGGTGGGCGATCTCGCCGTTCTTGATGATCTCGAGGTAAGAGATCTTATCCCGCGTCGACAGCGACAGCCCGACTTCCAGTTCAATCTGCTCATCGCTGGGCGCTCGAAACACGTGGCCCGGCATTTCGCCTTCGACATTCGGCCGAATGAGCGGCCCATTGGTCACGGTGACGCGACCGGCCCGCAGCGAATCCCACCACTTTTCGTAGGTCATCTCGCCGTCCACGTGGACGTACAGGCGGTTGTAACCGAGCGGATTGGCGACCATGCCCGATCCGCTGCCGGCCGTGGGCACCACGCGCAGCCCGCACTCGAGCAGGTGATAGTAGATCTTTTCCGACCAGTGACCGTTGCCCGAGCCGCCGGGAAACAATCGCGTGTCGCGGGGCTTGCCGCTGCCTTCCTTGGTGGCGGACGATTTGCGCTGCAGGTTGCTGTTGGCAATCTGGATCGAATCAATCTGCCCGCCTGCAATCCATAGCGGCAGATCCCAGCCATAGGCCTCGCGCGCGTCGACCCAAGCCCGTTCGTGCGACTTGGCTTTCGAAATCGCTTCCGACTGCGGCGGAAATTCGGACTTCTGGTTTCCCAGGTCTAGCGGCTCGTCGAGGTTGAAGAATAGCAGGGACCCGCCCGCGCGAGCGTCCATTCCAGCGCCCAGGTGGTAATAGCGATTGCCGTCGAACTCGACCAGCGAGCTTTTGGGAGGCCGGACTTTCGGCAGCAGATTTTTTCGATTGGGCCAGGTCACTAATTGCACCACGTGCAAGTCCTCGGCCTGCATCAGCAGCTCCAAGTCATTGGCGGGCCGTTCGACGTGCAAGTCGCCCGACCACCAACCGTCGGCGGCCATATCCACGAATCGCTTCAAGTCGACGACCTTCGTGTCGTCCGAAAAGTTTTGCATGCTGAAGTGGCCGAGCCGCGCCAAATACTCGGGCCCGCGCTCGATTTCGAACGCATACTCCCCCTCGGGAAGCTTGATCGTGATGGAGCCCGAGAACACGAAGTGGTCATGGAAAAACGGAACCTTGGGCGCCTTGAGCGGTCGTTTGGCGGCGTTGGTCAAGTGCATGCGGCAGGCGATGGGTTCCTTCGTGTCGCGATCGATGACCTCGAGCCGCAGTTGCCCCCCCTGCCCGGCCACCGCGGCGGCAGCGCCCGCTGCCAGGCCGCCGAGCCACGTGGCGGTAGCGGCTAGCCAGCGACGATTCCGGAGCAAAAGCGATTGCATCGTTCGGTATGTCAACGGCAGGTCAATCTTGGGAATTTGCGCTCAGAAAACCTCGCGTCGGCCGGGCGAACTGGTCTGACCGAAGCGCCCGTGCGACGTATCCTTCAACTGTAGCATGCGGCAAGCAACCGCTAACTCCCGGATAACCGCGCACAACCGACCGCCTTGATGCCTCTGGGCCGCCGGCCCTAGAATAGAGTGGCTGGGTATGGATTCTCCGCGGTCGCAGATCGTCGTCGATTTCGGCATATTTCGCGCGTGAGACGCCCAGTACACGAATTCGAACGCCGCAATGGCCGAAGACTACTACAAAACCCTGGGCGTCAGCCGCGATGCCTCGGCGGCCGACATCCAAAAGGCCTATCGCGACCTGGCGCGTAAATACCACCCCGACATGAATCCCGACGACAAGTCGGCCAAGGGCAAGTTCCAGGAGGTCCAGCGGGCCTTCGATGTCTTGAACGACGCCAGCAAGCGTGAGCTATACGACCGCTACGGCAGCTCGTTCGAATCGATGGGCGCCGGCGGCGGTCCGCGTGGGGGCGCGGGCGGTGGCCGAGGCACTTGGGGCGCTAGTCCCGAAGGGGCCGAGGACATCGACTTTAGCCAAATGTTCGGCGAACGTTTCGGGGGTGGGGGCGGCGATGCCAGTCCGTTCGGCGATATCTTCACCCAGTTTCGCCGCGCCGGTGGTCGCCAGCGGCGCGGTTCGGCGCCTCAGGGCGAGGCTCGCGGCGCCGATGTTTCCGCCGAGCTCGAAATCCCGTTCACCACTGCGGTGCTGGGCGGCGAAGCGCAGATATCGGTTCGCCGCCAGACCGGGCAAGTCGAGACGCTGAACGTCAAAATTCCCGCCGGCATCGTCGAAGGCAAAAAGATCCGCCTCCGTGGTCAGGGCGAGGCGGCGGCCGGCGGCACCCCGGGCGACATTCTGATCACGATCCACGTCGCGCCGCATCCCTGGTTCACTCGACAAAAAAACAACCTCGAGGTCCACGTGCCGGTCACGATTGCCGAGGCCGCCCAGGGCGCCAAGGTCGACGTGCCCACGCCTCGCGGCACGATTACGCTGCGCGTGCCCCCCGGCTCGTCGAGCGGCAAGAAGCTACGAATCAAGGGGCACGGCGTAGCGCCACGCAACGGCGAGCCGGGCGACCTGTTCGCATATCTCGAAATCGTGCTGCCGGCGACGTTGGACGACGAGGCCCTCGAATTGATCAAGAAGCTCGAAGCCCACGCCCAGAGCGTCGGTCCGCAACAGCCTCGGCGAGATTTACGATGGTAATCGGCCTGGTCCACGGGGCGACCTGGGCGAGAGTGCCGCTGGCCGATTGGCCGCTGGCCGCCGCCGAGAAGGCCGAAACGATACTCATGCGGCTCGATCCGGCCAATCGGGCCAAAGTGTTGATGGCGCTATTGGCCCTGGTGCTGGTCGGCTTGGGACTGGTTGCGTTGGCCTGGATTGGCGGCCGGCGTTTGCGGCGGGTGATCAAGCAGCCACTCAAGCCGGTGCGCCGCTTTGAGGATCAGTGGTATCGCAAACCCTTGGCTCCGCAAGATTCGCAGCCTCCCGCGCCCGGCGACTCGGAATGACCCGGCCCATGACTTCCGCGCGATTTCCAACCAGTGCTCGCCTGCGAAAGCGCGCGGACTTCGCTCGCGTCTACTTGCGACGCTGCTCGGTTTCTGATGCTCTGCTGTTGATCTTCGTCGACGACAACGGGCTTGGGCATCCGCGGATCGGCCTATCGGTATCCCGCAAGGTCGGCGGGGCGGTCGTGCGAAATCGCTGGAAGCGACTGCTGCGAGAGGCCTTTCGGCTTTCGCAGAGCCAGTTGCCCACGGGCCTGGATATCATCGCCATTCCGCGCCCGGCGGCCGAGCCGGCGCTGGGACCGCTTTCGGAGTCGCTGGTGCGGCTGGCCTCGCGAGCGGCTAAGAAGCTCGGCCGAGGTTAAGAACGCCCAGGACTCACCAGGCGCCTTTGCTGCCTTCGGCCGCCCAGGTAGTGCGCATGCCCAACGGGGAAATTCTTGGGGCCTCCAAGGGCCACGTTAGACCTTGACGATCTAGAATCAGGGGCTAAACTGACGGTCTGATGAGATTGAGTCTCAATTGCAAATACACGGCGAAATCGGAGATGCTCAACTTGAACCGCTCCCCAAATCCCTGCCGCACGCCCCGGTCTGGTTTTAGCCTTGTCGAGCTATTGGTCGTGATCGCGATCATCGGTGTGCTTGTGGCGTTGTTGCTGCCGGCCGTCCAGGCGGCGCGCGAGGCCGCACGACGATCGAGTTGCTCAAACAATCTTAAGCAGATCGGGATCGCACTGCACAATTACCACGGCGCCTTCAAACGATTTCCGTCCTCCGCGTGTCTTCCTCTCGGCAGGAACGCGGACGACTGGTCGGCTCAAGCGCGTCTGTTGCCATTTCTAGAGGAACAGAACCTTGAGAATTTGATCGACTGGAACCGACCCTATAACGTCCAGCCGACCATTACCCGAGTGCGCGTTTCCACTTACCAGTGCCCCTCAGAAATAAGGGACCAGGAACGAGTCGACGGCGCTCTGACCCATTACCCTTTGAGTTACGGTATCAACCTGGGAACCTGGTTTGTTTACGACCCCAATGTGCAGCGAGGCGGCCCAGGATTCGTCTTTCCCAATAGCCGCACGAGTTTCGCCACGCTCACCGATGGCAGCAGCAAAACACTGGCATTTGCAGAATGCAAAGCCTATACCCCGTATCTGCGCGACGGAGGCAATCCCAACGCTAGCGGCGCCGATATCCCCTTGACGCCTGCCGACGTCGCTGCGCTTGGGGGCGACTTCAAACGCGACTCCGGGCATACCGAATGGGTTGACGGCCGCGCTCATCAGTCGGGATTCACCACGACGTTCACTCCAAACACAGAGGTTCACTACACGAAGAACGGCGAAGTATTCGACGTGGATTTCAACTCTTCGCGCGAAGGCAAGAGCACCAGCCGGTTGACGTACGCCGTGGTTACCTCGCGAAGCCATCATACGAACGTGGTGAATGTGCTGTTTGCCGACGGTTCCTCTCGCCCGATTGAGGAAGGTATCGAACTGTCGGTGTGGCGAGCCCTGTCCACGCGGGCCGGCGGAGAGATCGCCAATTTCCAGTGACGCCCGACGATCGTATTCGTCCAGGGGGTACGTCAACACGCAAGAAGCTGTGAAGTTCGCGGGCTTAATCAAATCCCGTTCGGGTCACTTTCTTCTTCGCCCTGCACTCGGGTGAGGGCCTATAATTGGGTACCGGCGAACCTTCGCCTGTTGTATCCTGGCCATCCGACGTAGCACTTTGTCGATCGTCCGTCATGCCGTTTCTGTGGTCCGCCATCCGTGGATTGCCCGCCTGGCTGCTCGTCGGCACGGTGCGGCTCTATCAGATTCTGTTGAGCCCCTGGTTGGGTCGCAACTGCCGCTATCATCCGACTTGCAGCACGTACATGATCGAGGCGGTGGGCAAGTATGGCGTGTTGCGCGGCGGTTGGCGGGGTATCTGCCGTATCGCACGCTGTCATCCTCTGCATGCAGGCGGATACGACCCGCCGTAATCGCTCCGCATACGCGAAAATAGGGGCAACCCAGCTTCACAATTGGGCAGGGCCCGGGTGACGCATAAACGCTCTTGACGCCCCAGGGAGAGCGAACTATTGTTCCGCCCTCGTCAAAAGCTTTTCGGAGAAACTCGTTCGTAAGTTTCTCGCGAACGGCACTTCGGGCATCGTCGCACGGAAGTACGAGTGGGCCCGACGTCGCCGGTATGAACTAACGGAGCAAGGCATGAAGCCCTGCCACGCGTGGCTGATTTGCAGTTTGCTGGCCTTCGGCGGTTGCGCTGCGCCCGCCTTGCGCTCGCAAAGTCCTGAGCAATTCTCCGGCGTGCTCGAATCCAAGGCCCGGCTGATTGGCGAAGTCGCCCGGCCGTTCGGCCACATGCACGTGCAAGTCGAATCCGTGGCCATGACGACCGGCCTGGACGGCACGGGCGGAGATCCCGCCCCCTCGCCGCAGCGCACGGCGCTCTTGCACGAGTTGCAAACAATCGGCGTGCAGAATCCCAATCAATTACTGGCCTCTCCCTCGACCTCGCTGGTGCTGGTGCGCGGTTTTCTGCCGCCGGGCGTGCAAAAGGGTGATAAGTTCGACCTGGAAGTTCAAACCCCGTCTCGCAGCGATACCACGAGCTTGCGCGGCGGCTGGCTGATGGAAACCCGCATGACCGAAATGGCCGTCTTGGGCGGCCAGATCCACGAAGGCCACCCCTGGGCCACCGGCGAAGGCGCGGTGCTGGTGGATCCCTCGGCCAACGGCGAAAAGGACCGTGCCCTGCTGGTGCGCGGACGCGTGTTGGGCGGCGGCACGGCTCTCAAGTCTCGCGACATGGGATTGTTCATCGCGCCCGAGGACAAATCGATCCGACTGGCCGCACAAATCGGCCAGGCGGTCAATCGCCGCTTCCACACCTTTTCCAAAGGCATCAAGCAAGGCGTCGCCAACCCGCGCACCGACGAGCGAATCGATCTGAAGGTCCACCCGCGCTACAAAGACAACATCGTGCGGTACATTCGCGTGGTGCGTTCGATCCCGCTCAAGGAGAGCGCCTCGGAACAGGCCTTGCGGGTTGGCCTGCTCGAACGCCAACTGTTCGACCCGATCACGGCATCCACGGCCGCTCTGCGGCTGGAAGCCATCGGCCAGGACTCTGTCGGAGCACTGGTCAAGGGCGTGGCCAGCAGCGACGCCGAGTCCCGTTTCTATGCGGCCGAGGCCTTGGCTTATCTGGATGACAGCCAGGCGGCGGCTCCGCTGGCCCGAGCGGCCCGCGAGGAGCCCGCGTTTCGCGCGTATGCCCTGGCGGCTTTGAGCTCGATGGACGACATGGCCGCACATGACGAGCTGATGAACTTGTTGGATGTGCCCAGCTCCGAAACCCGCTATGGCGCGTTCCGCGCTTTGTGGGCCATGAACGCCAACGATCCGCTCATTCGCGGTGAAAACCTGGGCGGTCAGTTCGGCTATCACACGTTGAATACTACCGGCCCGCCGATGATCCACGTCACGCGCAGCTTCCGCCCCGAAGTCGTGGTGTTTGGCCACGAACAGCGGCTCGAAGCGCCGTTCGTCCTGGAAGCCGGCAAATCGATTTTGATCAAAGCCACCGGCGGCGATAAAGTCACGGTCAGCAAGTTCGTGGTCGGCCAGCCTGATCAGAAGCGGACCGTGACGACCAAGGTCGACGAGATTGTCCGCGCCATCGCCGAATTGGGCGGCACGTATCCCGACGTGGTGCAGGCCCTGCAGCAAGCCAAGACTTGCCACGCGCTGGCCAGCCGCTTCGAGGTCGACGCACTGCCCGACGGCGACCGTCCGTATCGTCAACGCGAAGAAGTCGCGGCCGATGGCATCGATCCGGGCAAGTCGGAGGAACGAATCACGGTGGCCAATCCGCTACCCGACTTGTTTTCCTCGAAGAAACGCAAGGCCATTCGCTAGCAGCGCAACCGCTCGGACGCCCATTTCCGTGCGACAAACCAGGAAAAAAGGGCCAGCCCAGAAAGCAGTTCCTTGCTAAAATGGAGCGTCTGTCGGCCGCCCCGCAACTACGCCAGGCGGCAGTGAATCTCCACTTTTGCTGAACTTGTCTCGCCCATGCTCAAGGCGCTGGAACTTGTCGGCTTCAAGAGCTTTGCCGACAAAACTCGGCTCGAGTTCCCCCGCGGCATCACCGTGGTGGTCGGGCCCAACGGCTCGGGCAAATCGAACATCGTCGACGCCATCAAATGGGTCCTGGGCGAGCAGAGCGTCAAGAGCCTGCGCGGCAAGGAGATGGCCGACGTCATCTTCAACGGCTCGGCCACTCGCCGGCCGCTCAACGCCGCGGAAACCACGCTCACGTTCGACAACTCCCAGCGAGTGCTGGCCGTCGATACGCCCGAGGTACACGTCACGCGGCGCGTCTATCGCAGCGGCGAGGGCGAGTATCTCATCAACCGCCAGCCCTGCCGGCTGCGCGACATTCGCGAACTTTTTGCCGGCACGGGCGTGGCCACTGAAGCCTACAGCGTGATCGAGCAAGGCAAGGTCGACGTGCTGTTGCAATCGTCGCCGCGCGAACGCCGCTTGATCTTCGAGGAAGCCGCGGGAATCAGCCGCTTCAAAGCCAAAAAGATCGAAGCTCTGCGGCGGTTGGAGCGTGTGGAGCAGAACTTGCTGCGGCTCTCGGATATCGTCGACGAGGTCGAAAGCCGGCTGCGGGCGGTGCGGCTGCAAGCCGGCAAGGCGCGCCGCTACAAGGAATATTCCGATCGCCTGCAAGCTCTGCGGACCCAGATCGGTTTGGCCGACTGGCGCGCCCTGTCGTCGCAACTGAGCGAGGCGGAAGCCGAGCTGGCCTCGCTTCAGGCGGAGATCGCCTCGCACCTCGCGCAGGCCGAATCGCATGAAGCCCAGGCCGTCGCCTTGGACGGCCAGATCGTCGCCGCCGACGCCGCCACGCGAGCCAGCGAAGGCCGCATCGCCCAGAATCGCGAGCGGATCGCGGCTCATGAATCGGCCATCGAGCACCAGCGCCGCCATTGCCACGACTTGGAAGAGGAAATCGCACGGTATCGCCGGCAGTTGACGTCGATGGGCATGCGGGCCGGCGACGTCGTTCAGCAACTGCGCGATATTGTCGCCAATCTGGCCGCGGCCGAACTGCAACACCGCGAAGTTGCCCGAAGGCTGGCCGAAGAAGAGCGCGGCCTGACCCGTCTGACCGCGCAAGTCGACGAATTGCGAGCCGAAACCGAACAATGGCGCACCGCGCATTTGGATCAACTGCGCGGCATCGCGGCCCTGGAGAGCCAGATCGGTTCCTTGGAATCGAAGGTAGCGACCACGCGGACGGCGCAGGAGCGCGGCGTCAAACGACTGGCCGAACTAATTGCGACGCGCGACGCGCTGGCTATCGAGGTCGAACGATTGCGAGCCAGCAGCGACGCTCTGGCGGTCGATTGTCAGCAGCGGCAAACCGAGGTCGATCAGGCGCAGGCGCAACTGGCCGCCAGCCGTCGCGATGCCTCCGTCGCCCGCGACCGCCTGGGACAATTGCGACAGCGACACAGCGGCGCCAGCGAACGGGCCGCGGTGCTCGAGGAACTGGAAAAGCGACTGGAAGGGCTGAGCGCGGGCGTCAAGCAAGTGCTCACGCAAGCTCAGGGCTCGGCGAAGGGACCTTTTGGCCAGATTCGCGGCCTGGTCGCCGACTTGTTGCACGTGAATTTCGAGACCGCGCCCTTGGTCGAGATCGCCCTGGGTGAAATGGCCCAATGCCTGGTCGTGGCCGGCGGACGCGATTGGGCCAATCAACTGCACGATTCCGTTTCGCTGGCTGGCCGGGTAGGATTCATCCGTCTCGATACACCCGCCGCGAAGACGCATCTCGACGCCCTGGACCTGCACGGCGAGAAGGGAGTTCTGGGCCGGGCCGACGAGTTCGTCGATACCGCTCCCGAATTCGCCGTGCTGGCCAAGCGGCTGTTGGGAAAAACCTGGATCGTCGAAAGCCTGGCGCACGCCCTGGCACTCTCCGAAACCGTGGGTCGCGGGGTGAGCTTCGTGACGCGCGCAGGGGAACTCGTGGCGGCCGATGCCACGCTGTACCTCGGACCGCGCCATACCTCGACGGGGCTGATCTCCCGCCGCAGCGAGCTGCGAATCTTGCGGCAACAAATCGCCGAGATGGCCGCCGAGATCGAGCGCCACGCCGCCGTGTGCGCGCAGCTCGAACAACAAATTGTCGCCCAGGAGCGGCAGGTTCATTCGCTGTCGGCCGAATCGCGCCAACTGCACGAGCGCCATCAGCAGGAGCGCATGCGGCGAACGACGAGCGAAGAACGCCAGTCGCAACTGCGCGATTTGTGCGAGAATGTGGCCGCAGAACTTTCCGCGACGACGACGGAACACAATCGCGCCGGTGCAACGCTCGCCGAGTCGAAGCTGCGGCTGGCGAAAATCGAGAACGCCCAGCAGGAGCTGGAAGCCCGCCTGAGCGAGGGCGCTCAGCGCGCCAAAGATCTGGAGCAAGTCCGGCAGCGGACCGGCCGCGAGGCCGCCGCCACGAAAATCGACGTCGTCAAGAGCGAGCAATGGCTGTCGCATTTGAAATCGCAACAGAGCCAACTCGAACGCGACCAGCAGGAGCGCGGCCGCACGCTGGCCGATAGCCGTTCGCAATTGGCGATCAGCAGCGAGCGACTGCAACAGGCGGAGCGCGAAATCCTGGCCGCCGAATCCGAAGTGGCCGAGCTTTACCTGCGCAAAGAACAGGTCGCCGCCGAGGCCGTGCGCCACGTCAGCCAGCGCGACATTTGGCGCGAGACCAAGACTCAACTCGGCGCCGACGCCCAGCGAGCCCGGGCACGAATCCGCAAGCTGGAATCCCGTTTGCACGCCCGGCAATTGACGGCCAGCGAAGTGCGGCACGAGCGGACCGCCCTGGCCGACCGCCTGCGTGAGGATTATGGCATCGAGCTGGCCGAGCTGGAGCAAGAACCCTCGGCTGAGGAACTGCAGGAAAGAACCACGGCCGAGAGCGAGATCGCCGACTTGCGGGCCAAGCTCAACAGCATCGGCGGCGTGAACCTCGACGCGCTAGCAGAGTTGGATGAGCTCGAGGTTCGCTACAACACCCTGTCGGCACAGCACGCCGATCTGTCGTCGGCCAAGGCATCGCTGGAATCGATCATCGGCAAGATCAACGCCGACAGCCGGCGTCTGTTCGCCGAAACCCTGGAGGTCGTGCGCGGGCATTTCCAGTCGCTGTTTCGCAAGCTCTTCGGCGGCGGACAGGCCGACATCGTGCTCGACGAGGGGGTCGATATCCTGGACAGCGGCATCGAGATCGTGGCCCGACCGCCGGGCAAGGAGCCGCGCAATATCTCGCTGTTGAGCGGCGGCGAAAAAACGTTGACCTGCGTCGCCATGCTGCTGGCCATCTTCCGCAGCCGGCCCAGTCCGTTCTGCGTGCTCGACGAAGTCGACGCGGCCTTGGACGAGGCCAATATCGAGCGATTCATCGGCGTGCTGCAAGAGTTTTTGGCCTGGACGCAGTTCATCGTCGTCACGCACTCCAAAAAAACCATGACCTGCGCCAGCACGCTCTATGGCGTGACGATGGAAGAGTCGGGCGTGTCGAAGCGGGTTTCGGTGCGCTTCGACGACGTCAGCGAGGACGGCGAGATTCTCAACGTGCGCGAGAGCGACGCTCCGCCCGAGAGTGGCGACGAGACCCAGGCGGCGTAAGCACCTGGCCATCGGCGCTTCGGTTCAAAACCCGGCGAACGGCCGCGGGGTGAAGCCGATGATTACGAACGCCAGCGTAAGCCAGCCCAGGACGATGCGCGGCATGCCCAGTGGCACCTCGTCATTAGCCGTCGATGGGTGGGTGGGTCCCATGAACGCCAATAGCAACAGCATTACCGTCCATTGGTAGCTGTGCATCAGGACCACTGCCGTCACGGCTCCGACCAACAGGGCCCAAGCGACGACATGTGCTTTGCGCCGCAAGATCGCGTACAGAATATGGCCGCCGTCCAACTGCCCGATCGGCATCAGGTTGAGCGACGTAATCAACACGCCGACCCAGCCGGCATAGGCCAGCGGATGCAGCAGCACGTCTTGATGCGCCGGCAACACGCCGAAGAACTGCCGGACCAGGATCTTGAAGAGTAGTGGATCGCCGAGCATGCCGCTGGGCTGCTTGGGAACGACCGTCGACAGGCTAAGGCCCCAGACAGTAAAGATCAGCGCGGGCACCAGACCAGCCAAAGGGCCCGAGATTCCGATGTCGATCAAGGCTCGGCGATCGCCCATCTCGCCGCGCATGGCGATCACCGCCCCCATCGTGCCCAGCGGTGGCGCGGGAAGAGGAATAAAATACGGCAGGCTGGCTGGCACGTGGTAACGGCGAGCTTGGATATAGTGGCCGAACTCGTGGCACACCAAGGTCAGCATCAAGGCGAACGAATAGACCGGTCCGCCGACGCTATAGGTCGTATAGCACGTCAAAAGAAACAAGACCGCTGGCAGCACGGGAAACTTGCGGGGCGGCACTTCGTCGACCGTCAGCGGCACGATCTCGCTAGCCAGGTGGGTTTCGCTCGCAGGTTCCTGGTGCAAGTGCCGTTGGTCGGTGGGAAAACTCATTCAAGCTCCAAAGTGGACGGGGACTGCCAAACGCCTGAGATCTGTACGAACCGTCCGGCAAACCGGTTTTTCATTGGAATTGTGGAATTGTAGATGCCAGTCTGATCGGAGCAACCGACACCGTCCTAATCCGCTGGCCGGCGAAGCACCTCGGACAATCCGCCGATCGCCGTAAACGAGGATTTTTTGGCAAATCGGCCTTGAAAAACGCAGGGCGGCGAGAAAAACACGCCGCTCGTCCACTCGCCGAGCTTCGGTTGACATGGTTGCTCATGTCAATTACATTTTTCCACTTCTACGGTCCCCGTGGCGGCGGCCCCTGGCTGGGGCCGAATGCGGGGCGAGAAGGGTGTCGTAGGCACATGTGACCAGGACGCCCGGAACGTTTCTGTGTCTACGACTACCGATTTCTCCGTTGAGGACTCCACCGTCCGCTGAGTTTTTCGCTCACGTTTTTTGAGCCGGCCGGCCCGTTTTCGAAGGGGTCATGAGCCGTTCATCGCGAGCGTGACAGCGACGGTTAAGGCGGCTGTTGATGCACGATTGTTGTCTCTCGCGAAAAGCGCGAACTGACGCTGTTGGCCCCTTGGCCGACGGGTACCGCATCGCGCCCAAACGCCCGGCCAAGCGCTCGGAACATCCCGCCCACATCGCGTTTTGCTCCGTCCCCATCGCCCTTTGCCCAGGCTAAGAGCTGATCCGCGATGGCGATAACCGCACACTCGTAAAACACCCAAACGTCTAACACAGTATTTGGAGACCTGCCGTGAAATTCTTGCGAAACCTACCGCGTCTGGCGACCCGCCTGGTCGTCGGCGCTCTGGCACTTTGGTTGCTCTCGGATACGGCCGTTCTGGCCGGCGAGGCCGATCTGGCAATTCCCGACCTGCACGAAGGCACCTTCACGATCGCCGGTCAGACGATCACCGCCTGGAACCTGCTGTGGTACGGAGCCTGGGTCATCATGGGCACGCTGGGCATCAGCTTGTTTCTGTTCTATCAGATCAAGAGTCTGCCGGCTCACGAGTCGATGCTGAACATTTCGGAAATCATCTTTCAAACCTGCAAGACCTACCTCATCCAGCAGGGCAAGTTCCTGTTGATGCTATTCGCCATCATCGCCAGCGCCATGCTTTACTACTTCATGGTGCTCCAGGAGGAATCGCTCGAGACGGCTCTCTTGGTCTTGTTTTTTTCCGTGGTCGGAATGGTCGGTTCCTACGCGGTGGCCTGGTATGGCATCCGCATCAACACCTATGCCAACTCCCGCACGGCGTTCGCCTCGTTGCGGGGCCGGCCGTGGGACGTGGTGAACATTCCGCTGCGGGCCGGCATGTCGGTCGGCTTGTTCTTGATCTCGCTCGAGCTGGTCATGATGGTGATCATTCTCTTGTACGTGGATCGCGAGATTGTCGGCTACTGTTTCCTCGGCTTTGCCATCGGCGAGTCGCTGGGCGCTTCGGCCCTGCGGATCGCGGGCGGTATCTTCACGAAGATCGCCGATATCGGCGCCGACCTGATGAAGATCGTGTTCAACGTTAAGGAAGACGACCCGCGCAATCCGGGCGTGATCGCCGACTGCACGGGCGACAACGCGGGCGACTCGGTCGGCCCCACGGCCGACGCCTTCGAGACCTACGGCGTGACCGGCGTGGCGTTGATTTCGTTCATTACGCTGGCCATCACGCAGGATCAGTCCGACTTGCAGGCCAAGCTGATCGTGTGGATTTTCGCCATGCGGTTCTTGATGGACTTCATGTCGGGCGTGTCGTATTTCCTCAACCAGGCGATTTCCGAGAAGCAATACGGCCACCTGAAGGAATTCGACTTCGAGCAGCCGCTAACCCGGCTGATCTGGATCGCCTCGGTGTTGTGCATCTCGACCTCGTTTTTCATGAGTTGGCTGCTGTTGGCCGATCTAACCGTGGCGGGCACCGAATGGCCTCAGTTGTGGTGGCAATTGGCCACGATCATCAGTTGCGGAACTCTGGCGGCGGTGTTGATTCCCGAGTTCACCAAGATTTTCACCAGCTCGCACTCGAAGCACGTGCATGAAATCGTCACGGCTTCGCGTGAGGGCGGCACGTCGCTGACGATTCTTTCTGGCCTGGTGGCCGGCTACTTCAGCGCCTTCTGGATGGGCTTGCTCATCGCCGGCCTGATGGGCAGTGCGTTCTTTGTCAGCACATTGGGGTTGGACACGCTGATGCAGGTTGCGCTCTTCCCGGGGCAACCGCTCGTGGGGGTCGGCTCGATTTTTGCCTTCGGCCTCGTGGCTTTCGGCTTCTTGTGCATGGGCCCCGTGACGATCGCGGTGGATAGTTATGGTCCCGTGACCGACAACGCCCAGAGCATCTTCGAGCTCTCGCAGATTGAAGCCGTCCCCAACATCCGCGAGAAGATCAAGTCGCAATTCGGATTCGATCCCGACTTCGAAGGCGGAAAGCATTACCTCGAGGCCAACGACTCGGCGGGAAATACCTTTAAGGCCACGGCAAAACCGGTGCTCATCGGCACGGCCGTCGTGGGCGCCACGACGATGATCTTCTCGATCATTTTGCTGTTGGGAAGGGCCGGCCTGCTGCACATCAGTCTCACCGACGCTCCGGTGTTGTTGGGCTTCATCTGCGGCGGCAGCGTAATCTTCTGGTTCTCGGGCGCCTCGATGCAGGCGGTCACCACCGGAGCCTATCGGGCCGTCGAATTCATCAAGAAGAACCTCGACCTCACCAAGACCGTGGCCGACATCGAGGACTCGAAAACGGTGGTCCGCATTTGCACGCAATATGCCCAGAAAGGCATGTGGAACATCTTCATCGCGCTGATGGCCATTACCCTGGCTTTCGCGTTCTTCGATCCCAATTTCTTCGTGGCCTACTTGATTTCGATCGCCGTGTTCGGTTTGTTCCAGGCCATCTCGATGGCCAACTCCGGCGGATCGTGGGATAACGCCAAGAAGTACGTCGAAGTCGATCTGCGCGAAAAAGGCACCGAACTGCACGCGGCCACCGTCGTGGGCGACACCGTGGGCGATCCGTTCAAAGACACCACCTCGGTAGCGCTCAACCCGATTATCAAGTTTTCGACCTTGTTCGGGCTGCTCGCTGTAGAAATCGCCGTGGAAATGAAGGCGGCCGCCGAGCGCGACGGAACCTTCGACTACACGGCGCCGGTAGGCGTCGTGATGCTGGGCATCGCTCTGATTTTCGTCTGGCGTTCGTTCTACTCGATGCGAATTCCGGTCGAAGCGCCCGCCAAGCCGGCCCGGCACTAGTTCGGCGAATCGATGAAACTTCTCAAATAGCAGGCGCACGCGAGTGTACCTGCTATTTTTTATTGGCCGGTGCGATTCTCGGCAGGGGCGGACCGCGAAAGTCTGCTCTGCCCGCTGGCGAGCCTTTGGCTTATATTTGGGACTGTTAATTCGCAGACCACAGCCCGCGCCGAGGCTCGTTTCCGATGCACGCGATGCCGCTCGTCCTGATCGTTCTGGCTTGCCTGGCCGTCGCGTTTCGCTTTTACAGCACGTTTCTGGCGGCCAAGGTGGCGGCGCTCGACGACTCGCGCGTCACGCCGGCGCACACCCTCAACGACGGCCAGAATTACTATCCCACGCACAAGTGGGTGCTGTTCGGTCACCATTTCGCGGCCATCTCGGGCGCCGGACCGTTGATCGGGCCGGTGCTGGCCATCCAATTCGGTTATTTGCCCGGGCTGGTGTGGATCGTCGTCGGAGTGTGCCTGGCTGGGGCCGTGCAAGACATGCTGGTGCTGGCCGCTTCGGTGCGCCGTGGAGGCCGATCGCTGGCGGAAATCGCGCGGGTCGAGATTGGCTCGCTGGCCGGCGGCACGGCCTCGATCGCGATCCTGTTCGTCGTCGTGATTGCGCTGTCCGGCCTGGGCGTGGTGGTTGTCAAGGCGCTGGGCGGCGAGGAAATCAAGCTGGCGGCCGGCACGACGTTTCATCTGCCCAGCGCCGAGGATGCCAAACTTTGGAGCGACAGCGCGCGCCACTACGCGACCTTGCCCCCCCAAACGCGGATCGCCTATCCCAACGGCGCCGAGCTGGTGCGGAGCGAGGCGTTTTCCGTCTCGCACCCGCGCGACGCGACGGCGATCGACACCGCTTCGCCGCTCGTGCCGGACGAGGCCCGCGCGATTCGACTTCCCGAGGGCGTGACCCAGGCTGTTGCCGGCAGCTCGTGGGGCACGTTTACGATCGCCTGCACCGTGCCGATCGCGCTGGTGGTGGGACTGTATATGTACAAGATTCGCAAGGGCCGCGTCGTCGAGGCTTCGGCCATTGGCGCCGTCGCGGTTCTGGCCGCCACCGTCGCGGGTAATTGGATCCCCGGTTCGGCCCTGGAACCCTACTTTCAACTGTCGCGAAACCAGACGATTCTCGCAATCTGCGCGTACGGTTTCATCGCCTCGGTGTTGCCGGTTTGGCTGTTGTTGTGCCCGCGCGATTACTTGTCGAGCTTTTTGAAAATCGGCACCGTGGCGCTGCTGGTGGGAGCGGTGATCGTCGCCAATCCCGAGCTCAAGGCCCCCATGGTCAACGAGCACTTCGCCTCCGGCGGCGGGCCCTATTTCAACGGCGCGATTTTTCCATTCTGCTTCATTTGCATCATGTGCGGGGCGATCTCGGGCTTCCATGCATTGGTCTCCTCGGGCACGACGCCCAAGATGATCTCCCGGGAGAGCGACATCCGCACGATCGGCTACGGCGCCATGCTGATCGAGGGACTGGTCGGAATCATGGCGCTAATCGCCGCGGCCTCGCTGCCGCCGGGAGACTACTGGGCCATCAACATCGATCTGACGAAAGTCTCGAAATACGCCGATACCCTGACCGAAATGGGGGCCGACACCGACAACCTGCCCCAAATCGAACAGCAAGTCGGCGGCGAGTCTCTGCGCGGGCGCACCGGCGGAGCCGTCACGCTAGCGGTCGGCATGGCGCAGATTTTTCGCGACGCGACGCAGCGCATCGCCGGCGACGCGGTGAACCTGGAATCGGTGATCAAGTACTGGTATCACTTCGCGATCATGTTCGAGGCGCTGTTCATCTTGACGACCATCGACACCGGCACGCGGATCGCGCGGTTCTTGCTGCAAGAGGCGCTGGGCAAGATTTATCCGGCCTTCGATCGCACCGATTGGCTGCCCGGCGCCGTGTTTTCGACGGCGGTGGTGACCGCGGCCTGGGGCGGATTGATCTGGACCGGCTCGATCGACACGATCTGGCCGATGTTCGGCATCGCCAACCAGATGCTGGCCGTGGTCGCCTTGACCGTCGTGACCACCGTGATGATCAACGCGGGCCGCGGACGCTACGCGCCGTTGACGATTCTGCCCATGCTGTTCGTGATTTCCACCACGCTCACGGCCGGGTATCAGATGATTACCGGGCCGTTCGCGGGAATGTTGGCCGATGGCTGGAAGTTGGGAGGCCTGAACGCGAAATTGATTCAGGGCTTGCTCAATATCGGCTTCACCGCGTTCGTGATCGGTTCGATGATCGTGATCCTGGCCCAGGCCCTGACGCGTTGGGTGCGCGTGGCGCAAACGCCGAGCGTCGCCGACGCGACCGTCGACTGAGCCGACCCCATAGCGCGCGGCGACACGCGCGAACAAGTCCATGGACGATCTCAGCCAACTGTTCCGACTCGCCGCCGAGCAACAACAGGCCGGCAACTGGCAACAGGCCGAAGCGACGCTGCGCAGGATCCTTGCTCAAGCACCGCACGAATCAGCGACGCGGCATCGCCTGGCCTGGATGCTGCACGAGCGTGGACAGCTCGACGCGGCAATCGACGAATTGAAGCTGGCCATCCAGTTCCATCCCACGAGCGGGGTGCTGCACAGCCACTTGGGCAGTATATTGCGGCAGGCTGGGCGGCCCGGGGAAGCTTTGGCGTGTTTTCGCACGGCCATCGAGCTCGAGCCCGACAATTCGATCGCGCACTTCAATCTGGGAAACGCCTATCAGCAACTGGGGCAGTTCAGCGACGCCGTCGAGAGCTACCGGGCCGCGCTCGTAGGAGCGCCGGCCGATCCCGATATCCATCTGAACCTGGGGCTGGCTCAGAAAGAGCTCGCGCAACTGGACGACGCGCGGCGATCCCTCGAGCAGGCCCTGCAAATCAAGCCCGACTTCGCCGATGCTTGGGTCAACCTGGGGGTCGTCTCCAAGGCCCAGGGAGACTTGGAACATGCCGAGGCCTGTTATCGCCGGGCATTGGCGATCAATGATCGCAGCGCGCTGGCGTGCAACAATCTCGGTTCGCTGCTGCAAGCTCGGTACCGCGTCAGCGAGGCGATCGAGTGGTTCGAGAAGGCCTTGAGCATTCAACCCAAATATGCCACCGCCTACAGCAACTTGGGCGATGCCCGTCAGGCGCAGGGCAATACGGCCGAGGCGCTGGCCTGTTTCTCCGCCGCCCTTGCGATCGAGAACAGCGACTCACTGAGGATCAAATCCTGTTTGACTCTGCCGGTCATCCTCGGCACGACGAGCCAGATCGACGCCAGCCGAGCGCGCCTGTACGACGAACTGGCCCACCTCGACGGCGAGCCGCTTCGAGTCAAGGACCCGGTCACGAGCGTGGGCGTTCCGGCGTTTTACCTGGCCTATCAGGGGCACAACGAGCGGGACACGCAAACCAGAATTGGCCAGTTGCTGCACCGCGCGGCGCCAGTGCTCGCATACACCGCGCCGCATTGCGCCGGTTCGGCCGCGCGCAAGTCCGGCGAGCGGATCAAGATCGGATTCCTCTCGCAGAACTTTTACGCGCACACGATCGGTAAGTTGAATCTGGGGCTAATTCAGTCGCTCGATCGTCAGCAGTTCGATGTGGTCGTGTTTCGTTTTCCCAGGAGCGAAGACCCCATGTCGCTGGCCATCGCGGCCGGCGCTGACCGAACGATCACGCTGCCTCCACAACTTTCAGTGGCCCGAGAGCAAATCGCCGAGGAGCGTCTCGACGTGCTTTTTTACACGGACGTGGGAATGGACTCGCTTCCCTGTTACCTGGCACATGCAAGGCTGGCGCCCGTGCAGTGCGTCACGTGGGGGCATCCGCTCACGACCGGCCTGCCGACAATCGACTATTTCATTTCGTCGCAATATCTTGAGCCCGCCGGCGGCGAGGCTCACTATACCGAGAAGCTCGTGAAGCTCGCGCATCTGGCCAACTATTATTATCGGCCCGAGCCTTCGGCCAGCCGCAAATCGCGAGGTGATTTTGGCCTCGCCGAGGCCGACCATCTCTACGTCTGCCCGCAAAGCCTGTTCAAGTTGCATCCCGACGACGATGACGTGTTCCGCCAGATCGTGGAACTTGACCCTCTGGCCCGGATCGTGTTGATCGAGGGACAGCAGCCGACCTGGGCCGGACTGTTGCGCGAACGGCTATCGCAGACCATGGGCAAAGCAAGCGAGCGGGTCTATTTCGTTCCACGGCAACCGCAGCCCGAGTTTCAGCGACTGCTGGAATTGGCCGACGTGGTGCTCGATCCCTTGCATTTCGGCGGCGGCAATACGAGCTACGAAGCGTTCTCCGTGGGCACGCCGATCGTCACGCTCCCGGGCGGTTTCCTGCGCAGCCGGATCACGTATGCCTTATACCAGTGGATGGGTATCGTCGATTGCATTGCCGCCGATGCGGACGACTACGTGGCACGAGCCGTTCGCCTGGGAACCGATCCGCGCTGGCGCGACAAAGTGCGGGCGAGAATCCTGGCCGAACATCACAAGCTCTACGCGAACGCGGCCGGAGTCCGCGAGCTGGAGGCATTCCTGTCGCAGGTCGTGACGGGCAAGTGAGCAGTGGACTGTTCCGGTGGCGCTGGCATCTTGCCGGTGCGACACTAACCCGACGCGCGAGCGAGGGCGCGTACGAAGGAACCCTCGCTCGCGCGTCGGGTTAGTGTGCCGGTGACCTTTTCACTGGCAAGATGCCAGTGCCACGCGAGCGGACGACAATTACTTACCGGCGGGCGCGGCGAGCTTGTGTTCTCGCAATTCGAAACTGCGCACCGAAAAACCATTCTCGGTCGCGGCGGTCACGGTGTGCCGGGCCGGAAGGTCCCAGTTGCCGACCCGCGCCCAGCGTGCCTGGACCGTTTCGCTACGCTCCAGCTTGCCCGTAGCGGCGTCCCAATACTGCACCGTGTACGAGTGCGGCAGGCTTGCGCCTTCGGCGTTCTTATCGTTGTCGAGCACCGTGATCGTCATATTCTTGCCATCGAGAACCCGATTCACCGCAGTGATCTGCTTGTCTTTGACGCGATAGCTCGTGGCGAAGTGCCCGCCCTCGAACGCCAATAGCCGACCCAACGGATGATCGGCCTGGTCGTCGGCAAAGCGCACGATCGGTTTCTCGCGCTCGGAGCCAGCATGCTGACTGGCCGCGCGATGCATCGTGATCGATTCGAGTTGCTCTCGCACCCAGCCTTGCACGGCGTCGTCATCCGCCAGTTCGAGCGTGACGCCGCCATCAGGCACTACCTTGACCGTGCCGTCGAAAGGCCGCTCCTCGATGTCGCCCGAGATCTTGGCCGTGAAGCCGGGAAAGTCCTTCCACACGGCGCGTGTGGCCAGAGCTTCTTCGAACATCTGCACGGCCTCGGGATCGGCCCCGCTGGCGGCTAGCGGCCACGGAAACGTCAACGTGGCGAACTCGCGGATTTCCTTGTAGCTCTTGTCCCGATGTTCGCCGCTGGTGGGATCGGTATGGCGAACGTACACGGTGTACACACCCGAGGCCGGCGGGGTGAAGCTCGCCCGGCCGTCGGCATCGCCTTTGATTTCCTCGTTGGAAAGGTTGACGTCCACGGTGGTGAACAGCGTGTTGGGCATCGGCTTGCCGCCGAGCAGTGCCGTCATCACGACGCGGTCCGGCTCGAACGTGGCGACGATCTCGACGTTTGTTCCCTTAGCAGCCAGTCGATTGATCTCGTCCGATTTGCCCGCCACGGCCTTGGAATAATGCCTGAGCAGAAACGCCGGCCCTGGCGAACCGCCCAGCACGCCGTAATCCAGTTGCCCCACGACCATCAGCGAGCCCTCGACCGGCAGGCGCCCTCGCAGGCGATCCGACAGGGCTCGCATCTCCAGCGGACGAAATTCGCCGGGGACAGTTTGCAACCAGTACTTTCCGCCCGCGACTTTGGCGATATAGCGGGGATCGCCGGCATGTGCGTATTCGCTGAAGTAGACCTCCGCCACGCGCCCCCCTTCGGCCGCCGGACAAATTCGGGCGAAGAGAAAATGGGCCTCGGCTGAATGGGACGCACCGACGAGCGCCAAAGTCGCAACAAGAACGGCACACGATCGCATGGGTCACCTCGGAGGGCGGATTGATCGGCAGGAACTCGCAGACAATCAGTCTAGAAGACGCCAACGGCCGCTTCAAGTTCAGGGGGATCGCGCCGCCTACGGTTGTTCTGGCGATTGAAAAGCCCGGATGACGGCGCTATTGTCCAATTCGCCCAGTCCAGCCTCTTCCGCCCACTCGAGCAATTGCCGGTGAACGCTTGAAAGCGGCAGTCGGGCGCCGGTTTGCGCACCGGCGGCCAGAATCAGCCGCACGTCCTTCAAGTGCTGAGAGAGCCGCGCCTGCGGGGCGAAGTCGCCCGAGAGCATCTTCGGGCCTTTGGTGTCCATGACCGTCGAGTAGGCGGGGCTCGCCTTCAGTATCGCCAGCGTGGTCGGCAAATCGAGATCGAGCGCGCTTGCCAGCGTAAGGCCCTCGGCGAGTACCGCGCGATTCAATCCCAGCACGAGATTGACCACCAGCTTCATCCGCGCGCCGCTTCCCCAGGGTCCGATGTGAAATACCTCTTTGCCGAAACACGAAATTATTTCGCGGGCCGAACCAAAATCACTCGCTTCGCCGCCGACCATGACAATCGCGGCTCCGTCGCGGACCTGCACGCTCGAACCGGCAATCGTGGCATCGAGAAAGCCGACCCCCTGCCCTGCCAACTTCGCGCCCAGGGCCGCCGACTCCGCCGGATCTCCGGTCGTGGTATCGACGATCAACAGCCCGTCGCGCAAAGCCGGCTGAAGCTGGGCGATTACCTTGGCGACCGCGTCGGCGTCGGGCAAGCTCAATACGACCACGTCGCACGCCCGCGCCACGTCGACCGCCGCATCGGCCGCGCGCCCGCCCGCGGCGTTCAATTCATTGCGCCGTTCGACCGACAGGTCGTAACCCAGCACGCCATAGCCTGCCGCCAGCAAACGCCGCGCAAGCGCTGACCCCAATAGTCCCAAGCCAATCATCCCCATGGTGCGCAACGTCAGTCCTCCAGTTTATTGGCGGTTGTGTCGGGCGCAAAGCAAATCACAATCATGCCCACCACGTAGATCAGGCCGGTGAACATTCCCACGCGGGCGTAGTCTCCGCCGAAAAGTTGCATCAACCCGCCGGCGCCCAACACGCCAGCCGCGGCGAGAATTCTGCCTGAGTTGAACGTCACGCCGGTCCCGGTCGAGCGAACCCGCGTCGGAAATAGCTCTGGCAGGTACAGCGGCAGCCAACCGAAGTAGGTTACGCCCACAAATCCTAGCAAGAACGCAAACCATGCGAATTGCGGATCGCGCGGATCGAGGAAATTGTAGATATACGAGCTGGTGGCGAACGACGCGAGGCTGATGCAGAAGTACGTCAAGCGGCGACCCAACAAGCTGGCGATCCAACCGCCCAATAGACTGCCGAACACCGCGCCGCCGGATCGCGTGACCTGAGTCCAGGCTTTCAATCGCGGATCTCCGCCGCGGGCGGGTTTCGGCGCGGCGGCACGATCCGCGCTCGGAGCATCCATCTTCGTGTCGGCGGCGACCCGATCCGCAGCCTGATCCGCCCAGGGTATCAGCCAATTGGCGTTGGCCGACGTGCCGATGACCGGAATCGCGCCCAGGCAGATGCCGATCGCGGTTCGGCTCAACAGCGGAGGTCGCAAGATTTCGCGCATGGGCTGCGACTGACTCCGTTTTTCGGCGGTCGAATTGTCGAACAACCAACGAGGTGACTCGGGAAGCACGAGCAGTGCGAACAGGCCCAACACGGCCGGCGAAGCGCTGACCAAGAGCACCCAGCGCCACGACTCGGGAGTGACCGGCACCAGGCAGCAAATCAACCCCAGCAGCACGAACCCTACGTTGGCCGCCGCGCCCATCAGCCCGGCCAAGAGCGGTCGGGACATCTCGGGCAGGGCCTCGACGGACAACGACACGGCATTCGGCCACACGCCCCCCACGCCCAGGCAGGCGACAAATCGCAGAGCGAGCAGCGAGTAGGGATCGGCCGCGAAATAGGAGACGCCTGTCACCAGCGAGTAACACAAGATACTCAGGGCCATGGCGCGGGTGCGCCCGGCGCGATCGCCGAGCCAGCCGAACACCCATCCGCCGGTCGCGGCGCCCAACAAGAAGGCGCACTGAAACCAGGCGAACCAATCGCCGACCTGGGCTTCGGCCGAGCCGCTTTGCAATTGCGCGGCGAGCATGTCGAGCATCGCCGGACGCGCCAGCAGGACGAACGACGATATCTCGAGCCCGGCAAACATCCAGGCCAGAAAGGCCGCCACCAACACCGTCCACCGCTGGGCGGGTGACAGCTCGCCGGGCGCAGTTGCTGTCGGCAAAATAGGGTTGGGCTCGTCCGTGGCATCGCGATACTGCATGTCTTACGCCCCGCCCGGAGCCAGAAAGGGGGACGCCTCGCAAATTCGGGCCAGGCACGCGGAATCCAACGGACCGGCGGCGGCATAGCGAGCCACTTGAGACACTTGCTCGGGCGAGGCTAATCCGACGATCGCGCTACTCACCGCCGGATGGCTCAAGGCAAAACGCACGGCGGCTTCCTCGCGCCCCAGGCCCGCGGGCAGTCGCGCCGCCAGGGCGTCGGTGCGCTGCAAATCGCGCTCGTACAATTCAAGTGGAAAGAAGGGAGTCTTGGGCGTGTGCGGGCTGGGAGGGCTGCCGGCCAATGCGCCGCCGGCCAGCACGCGAATCGCGAACACGCCCATCCCGCGCCGCCCGCAAATCGAAATCAGGTTGCCGTAGTTGGCTTCAGAAAAGTCGGCGGCGACCGACTGTCCCGCGCTCGGGTTCAGCAAGTTGTATGGAATCTGCAAGGTATCGAAGGCGCCGCTGCCGATGACCTGTTCGAGTGCCGCGGGCTCGCCCAAGCCAGTCAACCCCAGGTGCGCCACGAGTCCTAGCTGCTTGAGACGGTCGAACTCTTCGAGCACGCCACCGGCGGCCATCACGTGCGCGGGCGTGAGCGAAGTCGGCTGTGCTCCGACCTCCGTGGTGATCGAGTTGTGAAGCTGCAGCAAGGCAATCCTCTCCAGCCGCAATCGCCGCAGGCTGGTCAGCACCGACTCGCGGACGTGCAAGCCGATCGCGCGAAGCTGATTCGGCATCAGACGAACTTTAGTCGCGACGTGGACCTGGCTGTGGGCGCCCAGGTCTGATAGTACACGGCCGAGGTTTTCTTCCGACTGGCCGTCGCCGTAGCTGGCCGCCGTATCGAACCAGTTGACGCCCAACTCGATCGCGCGGCGAACGGTCTCGCGCTGCGTGGGATTGCGCTCGCCGACGAGCAACTGCGAGACGGGCCCGGCGCCAAACGAAATTGCCGAAACGCGAACACCGGTCGAGCCTAAGGTGCGATATTCCATGCGGTGCGGAAACAGATGGCGATACGCGATCGGTAGCAAACGCCACGCCTAGCGCAGGGCATCGCAAGCCGCCAGAGCCAGCAGTGCCATGTTCGAGCCGGCGTGCGTCAGAAAATGCTTGCTATCCATGTGGAGCGAACGGGTGAACCAGCGACCGCTGGCACGTTGATTCGACTTGATCCAGCCCACGCCTTTGACCAGCCGCGGGTCGGACGCCGAAACACCGGCGCGGCGTGCCAAGAGAACGGCCAACCCGGTCGCGTAACCATCGCTAGTCTTGACATCCTGCGGCGACCCGTCGGCCCGTTTCCAATTGCCCAGCGAAGCCACGCTCCAGCCGCCATCGTCGTGCTGCAGAGCCAACAACTGGTCCACGAGCGCCTGCCGCTCGCCGGGTGAGAGCCAACCGGGACGATAGGTGTCGGCCCAGAGGAGCATCAACCGATGGTGCAAGGTTGGCATGGGCGTCTTGGTAAGATAGGTCTTCAGTTTGGCGATACCTTCGGTCGCGGCGGGCGTCTGGGCATAATCCTCGGGCGCGAGCGAAACGGCCAGCGCGGCCATGGTCGCGCCAAACTCGTGATCGCTTTCGAACGGCGGCCAGTCGCAAGTGATCCACTCGAAGCCGCCGCCGGCCTGTTGGACGGTCCACATTCGCTCGAGCGCCACTTTGGTCACCGGGTGCAGCTTGCCGCCGGTCGCGGCGTCGTTGGCCGCCAGCGTCAGCGCGCTCATCACCACCTCGGCATCCCAGCGAGGTCCTTTGTCCGGCCAGCGCTTGGTCACCAGGTCCTCGGCGTACTGACGCACCGAGCGATGGGCTTCGTCGCCAGCGCCCAATGCCGGCCGGGCCAGCATGTACAGGTAATTGGTGTGGCAGGTCATGCAGTCCCGCTCTTTTTGCCAGGCCAGCGAGGCGGAATCGAGAAAGTGCTTGCCCCGCTCCAACGAAAACCCGCCGGCCAGCGGCTCGTCGGGCGAATTGGCGGTCGGCTCCACGGCATTGGCCAAGGTTACCTCGCCCGGCGCTGTGGACGCGGCAGTGGTTGGCTCGTCCCCGCGCGCTTGGGCCACGGCAAATAGCAGCAAGCCGAATCCAATAGCCATCCAACGCTGTGCGAACATGGCCGAATCCTCCAGATTGCACTTCGGGCGAGCCGAGTCGGGAAACGTGTCTGGAATATCCTAACGCATGGAACGGCCGCTTGCACGCCGCAAGGGGCGGCCTATTCAAACGAAAAGGGCCGGCGCCTCACGCGAGGCCGCCGGCCCTGTTTAATACTCCAGACCAAGCGAGACGTAACTGTCCGCCGTCGGCCCTATTTGGATGCCGACTTAACGATGTCGGTGCGCGCCTTGATCGATGAGTAGAAGCCGAACATCATCTCGTCCCAGGTCTGCTCGCCCCAGGTGACCTCTTGCGATGGATCCGGGTTGGCCAGGTTATCGGTCGAGTTGTCGAAAAAGGCCGTGCAGATCATCCGGCTGCCACGGGGCACCAGCCGGGGTTCCTTCAACATGTACCACAACTGCCAGTTGAAGTCGTACTTGGGCACGTCGAGCAGCACTTCGCGCGTGCCATCCGGCAGCTCCAGTTCGTACTTGAACGACTTGCCGCGCAAGTGCATGTGCGGGTTCATGCCCAAGAGCAGCGTGTCCTTGATGAATAATTTGCGAGCCGTGATCTTATGATCCGAGACATTCGGAGGAATTCTCAGGGCCAGATCGCCACAACTTCCGCCCATCACTTCGTGGGTGATCTCGCTAGGATCGGCATAAACGAAGCCCACATAGCTGCGGTCCTGTTGTTCCGTGCCGTTGGGCGTGTAGTGGACCTGGAAAATCAACTTCGAGCCAGCCTTGGCCCGAATCGCGATGCCCTTGTCGAATCGCCGCGGGGTCATGCCGGGAGCATAGGCCATCTGCGGAGTGCCAAAGCGATCTCCGCCCGGCTCCTGCACAAACACGATCACGTGATGCACGACGGCCGGATTGCTGCACTTGACGTCGGCCTCTTTGATCCAATGATCTTCCTTGAAGCCGGGATCCACTTCGTAGATCTGATATTGCACTACGCCTTCGGCCGGGACTGTATACGGCTTGTCGCTCATGTAAAAAATCTGGTCCGGCTTGGAGATGCCCCAGCCCTTGGCATACTGCACGGGGGCCGGCAAGTCGCTGGGCGAACCCTCGGGGCAGCCGTTCTCGATCCAGCGGTCGATCTGCGCGAGCTCCTCTTTGCTGAGCGAGGGGTTATTCTTGAACTGATCGTGCTGCTTGGCGGCAAACCAGGGAGGCATGCGGCGCTCGTTCGTCACTTCGCGAATCATCTCGGCCCAGCCCACCACCTCGTTGTAGCTGGTCAAGCTGAACGGCGCGATCTGCCCCTCGTGGTGGCACTCGACGCAACGATTCTGCAGAATGCGGACGATCTGCTTTGAATAGGTCACGTCGCCCGACGGATCGGGACGCTTCACCCGACCGATCAGGCAACCCAGTGCCTCGGTCGTCGGCTGGCTGACGGCCTTGCCGGCCAGCAGTTCTTCCAGGGCCACTTCCACGTCGCCGCGACTGGCCGTTAGCTTGCTGAAACCGATGCCGTACTTATCGTCAATGCGTCCCCAATACCGCACGGCGCGGTCCTGGTCGAGGATGAATATCTCGGGCGTGCGGACGGCGCCAAAGCGATCGGCAATCTTGTTGCCCGGATCCTTGAGAATCGTGAACGGAAAATTGTGTCGCTGAGCGTGCGCGGCGACCTCGGTGATCGAATCTTGCTGATTCGAATTGATGCCCACGAATGCCACGTTCTTGCCTTTCCATTTTTCGGCCAGCTCCGACAACCGCGGCGCATAGAGATTCGCCAGCGGACACTCGGTGCCCAGGAAGGCCACCACGACCAGCTTCGCATCGGACCATTCCTTGAGCGAGCGAGCCCGACCGCGAAAGTCGTCCAACGTGAAGTCGTCGATCTTGCGGCCGACGCGCGGTTGGTCGGCGCCTTGGGCATTGCCGCCCGCTGCCAGCGGAATTACCAGGCTAACCAGGGTGGCCAGCGCGAGAAACCTCGCGGCCGAGCGCTTGAAATAGTGCGTCATCGTTCAATCTCCGGTTTTCGTGTTGGATGCCGGTCCGGCCAGCTCGGCGGACAGGTCTTGATCGGCCAGACAGATTTCAAACCATCCGTACATCATCTCTTCCCAAGTCTGCGGACCATAGCGCACTTCCTTCGTGGGGTCCGGATTGTTGAGATTGTCCTGCGAGTTGTCGAAATGGGCGACGCAGTGCAGCTTCGAGCCCTTGGGCACGCGGCGCGGCTCGGCCAGGATGTAGGTCGTCTGCCAGCCAAAGTCGTACTGCGGAACGTTGAGGACGGTCTCTTCCTTGCCGTCGGGAAGAATCAACGTGTAGACAAAGTCCTTGCCCCGCACGTGCATATGCGGAGAGACCGACCACAACAGCGAGTCGTGCTCGAACTCGTACCACGACTCTACCTCGTGCGCCGCCGCGCCGGGCGGAATCGCAAAGTCGTGCGTGCCCGCATGCTGAACGGCCACCTCGCGCTTAACCGTGCGGGGATCGGCGAACTTGATGCCTACATAGCTGCGATCGTCCTGCTTGGTTCCGTTGGGCGTGTAGTGCAACTGAAACAGAAGTTTAGAGCCCTTGGGGATGAAACGGGCCGTGCCCTTAGGCAACACGGGCGGTCGCAGACCCGGCGAAAACGACGCGAACCAGTCGAGCGCCGTCTTGGGCAAGTCGGCGCTGTAGTACTTCGACGCTCCGCGCGGCGGCACGACGTACATCACGATATGGTGTACCACGGCCGGAGTGCCGGGCCGGGGCTCCATCGCCGAAACCCATTTGTCCTCGGTCCAACCCGGATCGACCACAAAGCTCTGATACGGCACCGTTCCTTCCGCGGGAACCGTGAACGGCTCGCCCATGTAAATCACCTGGTCCGGCTCCGGAATCATCCAGCCGGCGGCGAACTTGGGCGGCTCGGGCAGATCGCCCGGATCGCCCTGCGGCGCGCCGGCCGCGACCCAGCGGGCGATCGACTGCTTGTCTTCGTCGCTCAGTCGGCAGTCATTCGAAAACTCGCCGTAGCGCGGATCGGCGTGCCAGGGAGGCATACGCTGTTCTTGCACCACCTCGTTGATCATTTCGGCCCAGCCGGCGGCGTCTTCATAGCTCGTCAACGAGAAGGGTCCGATCTGTCCTTCGCGGTGGCAGAAGACGCAATTCTTGTTCAAAACCCGCGCGATCTGGTTCGAGTAGGTGACTTCGCTGTCGGCCTGCGCCTTGCGCTGTCGTCCGATCAGGCAGCCGCTGGCTATGGTCTCGGCCATGCTCACGCTCTTGCCGGCCAGCAGCTCGTCAAGCGCCACGGCCAGATCCTGTCGCCGCGGCGCCGCCAACTGATAGGCCACGGCTTTGCCGCTGGCGTTGGGCTGTAACCCGTACTGATCGTCGACCCGTCCGTGGTAGCGCACGACCCGTTCGCGATCCAGCACGAACACCTCAGGCACCCGGACTGCATGGACCCGATCGGCCAGCGAGTTGCCGGAATCTTTCAGGATCGGAAAGTCGACGCCGTGTAGGCGGGCAAAATTCTTAAGCTCCGTGATATTGTCCTGGGCATTCGAGCTGACGCCCAAGACGGCCACGCCCGAGTCCTTGTATTTGCCGGCCAATTCGGCCAGCCGCGGGGCATAAAGCCTGGCACGGGGGCACTCGGCCCCCAGGAACGCGAGCACAACCAGTTTTTGATCTGCATAGTCAGCCAGGCGATGCTTCTTGCCGTAGATGTCGGCTAGATCGAAGTCATCGAGCTTCTGGCCGAGCGCGCTGGCCTGTGGCTTTTCCGTCTGCGGTTCAGCAGCTCGTGCCGCCAGACCCGTGCTGAAACACGCAAGGCAAGCGGTGGTCATGATGAATCGGCTTGCGAACATGGCTCCGATCTCCGTTTAGCGATTACGAGAATAACGCATCGAGCGTGGATCGCAGCCGCTGTGGTTCGAAGTAGCGCGCAAGAGCGCGATCCGTCAGACCCAAACCGCGCAGCGAGAACAGTACGGCCTGGTCAGTCAGGTTCCGCTTGCTGCCGGCATATTCGAAGGCCGGCCGGTCCGGCAGATGACTCAAGCGCAGCGCCAACGCCATCTGTTGCACGAAGCGAAAGCGGTGCGCCGGTTCGACCGCCATCGCTACCACGTCGCCAGCAGCAACGGCCGCGTCGAAACTTTGCACGACATAATCCATCCAGGCGGCAGCCGTCTCGGCAAACACGGCCCGGGCGTGCTGGCCGTCTTCCAGCAGGCTACGAAACACCAGCCGCTCGGTGCCGCGCTCGTGGGCTTTGCGGCCGGGGAACCCGAACACGATGAAGTTGACCGTGGCATAGGTGAGCAAGACGAAGCTCTCCGTGCTGGGCTCGAGCGTTGCCAGCCGCTCGATCGTGAACCGCGACGACTCGCGCGCCGCCACGGCCGCCTGGTCGTAGAGGGCCTGCTTGCTGGGAAAGTGTTTGTAGAGCAGCGCCTCGGAGACGCCGGCGGCCAACGCGATATCGCGGACCGACGTACCGCTGAAGCCGCTTCGGGCAATGATCGGCGCCGCGGCCCTGAGGATGGATTGCTTGCGCTCCTCGGCCTTCAGTCGCTTGGGACGTTTGTTGCGGGCGATGCTCATGGCCAGGTCGGATTCGTGGTGTAAGTCCTCGGAACAACTCAGTAAGTTAGCGTTCACTCACCATCTGAGTCAAGCTTTTATTGATGGAGCAGAGCGTGCGGACCAAACCCCATCTGCAACCCAGGCTTTCGCAGGCCGATTTTCGTTGTATGATGACGCGCAATACATGCGACAACCACGTCTCGAAGCAAGCGGACCTGTCCGGTCAACCTTCTGGCAACCAATCAAGCGCGGAGAACGACGATGTTCCACAGTCCAAAAATCCAGACACTCTTTGCACTGGGCATCGGAGCTTTGCTGGGGTTCGCGGCGACGAGCGGCCGCATCCTGCCGCGGGCTCAGGCCGTCGACGCCGCCGGGCAACCGGCCACGGTGAGTCACTTTGAGCAGGCGGTTCTGCCGCCAACCGAAGCGTGCTGCGCGCAGGCCGCAGGGGCAGGACTGCTTTTGGCCGACGCCAGCACCGAAATCGCCCAGGTGCAAGCCGGACGGGCCAAGGGCGGCAGCAGCGCTTCGGGAAAGAAGCCCAACATCATTTTCATCATGGGGGACGACGTCGGCTGGTTTAACATCGGCGCCTATCACCAGGGGATCATGTCCGGCCGCACGCCGAACCTCGACAAGCTGGCCAGCCAGGGAATCCGCTTCACCGACTACTACGCCGAGGCCAGTTGCACGGCCGGTCGGGCCAACTTTATCACCGGCCAGCTTCCCATCCGCACCGGGCTGACGACCGTCGGCCAGGCCGGTTCGCCGATCGGAATGCCGGAAAAGGCCCCCACGATCGCCACGGCGCTCAAATCGCTGGGATATGCCACAGGCCAGTTCGGCAAGAACCACCTGGGCGACTTGAACCAGTTTCTGCCCACGGTCCACGGCTTCGATGAATTCTTCGGCTACCTCTATCACCTGGACGCGATGGAAGACCCGGCACATCGCAACTACCCGCCGGCTCTAATGGCCACGGTTGGTCCCAGGAACATGATCCATTCGTGGGCCACCGACAAGGACGACCCGACCGTGCAGCCGCGCTGGGGAAAAGTCGGCAAGCAGCGAATCGAGGATGCCGGCACGCTCTATCCGGACCGGATGGAGACCGTGGATGACGAGATTCTCAACCTCTCGCTCAAATTCGTGGACAAAGCCCGCAAGGACAACAAGCCGTTCTTCCTGTGGCTCAACCCGACACGGATGCACGTGATCACGCATCTATCAGAGAAATACGAATCGATGCGCACGCCCGAGAACGGCTGGAGCATTCAAGAGGCCGGGAT
>JANNQN010000178.1:0-33913 GCA_031400775.1 Planctomycetia bacterium
CGGGATCCATCGCTTGCCACGCGCTCAAGCAGCCCGTCATCAGACTCTCGTATCGGGTGAGAAAAGGCTCGACGATCTCGCCGCGGATCTCAGCGCTCAGCCAGCCACTGACGCGCCGAGCCAAGACGCAAAAGTGACCTGCCACGACATAGGCTTCGAGCGGTCCGGCCTGTCGCGCCGTTTCGATCGATGCCGACCAGATTGCCGCCGATTCGGCCGGCTCCATCTCGGTAAACGATCGCGGTCGACCGTTCGTGGTATAGACACCCGGCGCCAGGTCCCACTGACGCCATCCATCGTCGTGATGCTCGATGGCCCACAGCAATTCGCGGCGGGGCCAGAGCGGAGCAAATTCACCCACTCCCCAGTGCTCGGCAAGCCTCGCCGCCAGGTGGGCATGCTCGATCTGGGAAATCAAAATCCAGGCTGGCGGTGGCGAGACATCGCGGCGAATCATGAGAGCACCAGGACCCAGGCCCACAGGGCGGAAAGTGCGCGCAGTTTGCGCACTGGAAGCCTATGGGCGAAGCGGCCCCAAGGGAAGCGATGGCCCAAAATCGGCGGGCCGAAGTTATTTCGCCTGGGTCGGCCGGGCCGCGGTGGAACTGGCCGCTTCGGACATCCTCAAACCATTCACCAGAGAGCGGTCGGCCTCGGCAAAACGGGGCGCCAGGTCCTGCTCGAACGTGAAGGCCAGCGAAACGCCTTGGCCATTTTCGTCATGGATCAAGTAATAGATCCATTCGATCGGCAATTGCGACACCGAACCGTGCGCCACCAGTCGCAAGACGGTGTAGCCCGCATCGTTGGTGCTTTGTGATGCCTTGACGAACTGGCCAAAATTCTTGCCCAGCGAGGTCTGCACGTCGCGCTGGAATTCGGCCAGAGTGATCGGCTTTTTCGCGCCGCTCAAGGCTGACATATTGCACTGTGCCACCAGTTCGCCGCGATCCAGCATCCGCCAGATCGACAGCTTGGCGTCGTCGCTCGTCAGGTACCAGCGGCGGTCGTGGTTGAAACGGAACTTGCCGCCTTGCGACGCGTAGCTCAACTGCGATAGCTCAGGCGTTACCTTGTCCGGAACCTGCTCGAGCGCCGCGGCCGTCAGCTTGTCGGAGGCCGCAATAGGCTGGATCGTCACGATCACCTTCGCCACCGTGTCCAAGCCCGGGCCGACATGGCCGACCGATCGCTTTTCCTTAATCAGCAGCGCCAAGTAGGCGATTCGTCGGGTCTTGAGATCGAAGCGATACTTGATTTTCAGCTCGATTTCGGTGGATACGCCGCCGACGGCGCCGCTGACATTGCCGGCGGCCGAGACGTGGGCCACGCCGTCGGAGACCGAAGCCAACATGGCTTCGACATCGGTCCAACTGACCGCCTCCAGCGCCAACAGATCGGCCAGAGCCTGGTCCTTGAGCTTCCACGAGCCGCCCAGCCCCATCGGCTCACTGGGCAGGAGTTGGTCGATCACCAGGGTGTTGCCGGGCACCTCGATCAGGTCCAGCTCCTCGCGCGATAGCGTCCCGGCCGGTGAGTAGAGCACGGCCGCCGAACTGTCGGACTTGTCGACCGCGATCAGGCTATGGAGCGGCTCGAGGCTCGGTTTTTCGCCCCCTTTGTCGACCTTGATGACGGCCCGGGCTTCGTCGTAATAGCGCAGCGAACGGTTGGGCAGGCCCGAGCGGTTGAGGGCCAGCACTTGCTCGTCGTACTTGATGTTGGCCACAACGCTCATGGGCAGGTTCTTGGGCTTTCCGTCGCTGACCAGCTTGACGTCGCCACCCACCTGCAGGGCGATTTCGACGCGAGACTGCTCGCCCGAGCGATGGGCAGGGCGTAGCGACAGCTTTTCTGCCATTTCGGCAGCTTTCAGGCTGGGAGCCCAGACAGCTAGGAGCATGCAGCCCAGGACGAACCGCAACTTGCGGGCGGAATCCATTCTCAACCCCCCCAAATGATGTGGCACATAGTTTGCACCCTGCCGACCTCCAGTCGAGAGCGAGGTGCTCCAGGGGATACATCGTCCCAGTTCAGCCTATCAATCCAATCGAACGAGGCGTCAAACTTGGGCCGCCAGCGAGTAATTAGGCAAGGCTGGGGAGAGGCGGTGTGCTAGCAACTGGCCTGGGCCGCGATATGCGAAAAATGGTATAAACAAGTAATGGACCCGCAGAGCGAACAGAAAGACAGGGTTAGGCGTATTAACCGGGAAAACCAAGGGGCCGCGCGAACTTATTTCGATCCCAAACGACTTTTATACGTATGGAGAGAGAGCGTCATCGTTTTGAACTTGTAAGAAACGCCCATTCACATCTGTATTACCCTCTGGAACCGCCCCGGCAGGTGTAAATCGCACTGCCTGAGCGAGCCCAGAGTTACCCACGGCCAGAAGAGGGGCACGTGTAGCAAGGAACTGATCTCGCGCGGGCGCGGAGTCGCAAGGAACACCGCTGAGGTCGTACCGGAAGAGGTCCTCTCATGCATAGCGACTATCTGAATCCCATCATTCGTCAGCTCCGCGATCAGCAGGTTCGTTTCGCTCCCCGGGAAAAGAAAATCGAGCAGGTCAACCGCGCCGAAAAGCTGTTGGCCGAACTGGATGCCGGGCGCACGTACACCTACGAGTATCTCTGCTATCGGATCACCGACTATCGGCCCGAGTCGTTTCCGAATCTGAAGCTCTCGGGGCAGGACGCCGGCCACGACCTGCGCCTGTTCGTCGAGGATCTCTCGGACGCCGCCGACGTGCCGGCCGCCAGTGCCGGCGAGCGGGTGATGACGGTCGAAGAATTGAGCCGCATGTTCAAAGTCTCGACCAAGACGATTTCTCGATGGCGGCAGCAGGGGTTGGTCAGTCGACGGTTTGTTTTTGACGGTCGAAAGCGAGTGGGTTTCTTGAAAAGCTCGGTCGAACAATTTGTCGCGAAGAACGAGGACCGCGTGCGTCGCGGCGCCCGTTTCAGCCAATTGACCGCCGAAGAACGGGGCGAGATCGTCGAGCGCGCTCGCCGGTTGGCGCACAGCGGCGGCACTCTGGCCGACGTCACCCGCCGAGTCGCCAAGCGGATGGGTCGTAGCGTCGAAACCATTCGTTACACGCTCAAGCAGTTCGATCGCGAGCATCCGGACTTGGCGATCTTTCCGGATCACACGGGCCCGCTGACCGAGGACGACAAAAAGCGGATCTACCAGCAGTATCGCCGGCAGGTGCCGGTCGACACGCTGGCCGAGCGCCATCGCCGCACCAAGACCAGCGTGTATCGCGTGATCAACGAGATGCGCGCCCGGCGGATCATGGAGCTGCCGTTGGATTTCATCCCCAATCCGCAGTTCGCCCGGGCCGGCGTCGATCGCACGATCATGTCCGACATGCCGGCCAATGAACTGGCGGCTAAAAAGACCCGGCTGCCGGCCGGACTTCCGCCGTATCTGGCTAGCCTGTATGAAGTTCCGCTTCTGACGCGGGAGCAGGAAGGTCACTTGTTCCGGAAGTTCAACTTCCTGAAGTACCGGGCGACCAAGCTGCGCAATCAGCTCGATCCGGCCCGCGCCAAGAGCAGCTTGATGGACGAGATCGAAGCCCTGTACGACGGGGCCGTGGCGCTCAAGAACCAGATCGTGCGCGCCAACTTGCGGCTGGTGGTTTCGATCGCCAAGCGGCACGTGGGGCAAGGCGACAACTTCTTCGAGTTGGTCAGCGACGGCAACATGTCGTTGATCCGCGCGGTGGAGAAATTCGACTATGCCCGCGGCAACAAGTTCAGCACATACGCTAGCTGGGCGATCATGAAGAACTTCGCCCGCACGATTCCCGACGAGCACCGTCACCGCGACCGTTTTCGGACCAGCAACTCGGAGATGTTTTACAGCACCGAGGAGCGCCGCACCGATCAGTACGAGCTGGAAAGCGCGCAGAACCAACGCGAGGTCCAGATCGGCAAGATCCTGGAGCGGCTTGACGAGCGGGAGCAAAAGATTATCATTAGTCGATTCGGGCTAGATCATGGCCAGGAACCGCAAACGCTCAAAGAGGTTGGCGCCGAAATGGGTGTCACCAAGGAGCGAATCCGGCAGATCGAGGCCCGGGCTTTGAGCAAGCTGCGGATTGCAGCCCAGGAAGAGAAGATCGACGTTCCCGGCCCGAATTGAGCTGGCGACAGCTTAGCTGGCGACGATTGAGCCGGCGACAGCTTAGCCGGTGACGGGGGGGAATCAGGTCCATTTCGCAAGTTTTCTAACACCCTGCGGACTGAAACATAGTCCGCAGGGCGTTTTTCATAGGCGCCCCAAGTCAGGGGATCGAGCCACGAGGAGGCGGGTAGCGAGGCAGCGTTTTTTCGCGATCGAAGAATCGGACGATCTCGTGGGAAAACGCCTGCGCGCGGCTTGTGGTTAGCCGGGGCAAACTGGTCGGCAATTCGTGCCTGCCAAATGGCGCGCCGGAACCGCCCCGCATTGCCCCTTTTCCACCCTCCGGATCAAGGCGTGGTCTCTGCGCGGCTATCGAGGCGATCGGGCGGCGATTTCGGGGTCAAAATGGTTCTTTTTTCAATTTGAACACGCCGTCTTGCAAGGCACGGTAAGTTCGTTATATTTAGTGGTTTTCGTGGGGGGACTTGAAGGCTAGCGTAGCTCAATTGGCAGAGCAGCTGATTTGTAATCAGCAGGTTGTGGGTTCAAGTCCCTCCGCTAGCTTACCGGCGCGGATGGGATCGTTCATTCAGCGATCGACAGTAAACCCGCTTACGAAAAGGATTTTTCGGGAATAGCCCGCCCTTGAGATAACAGCGCTTGATAAGAGCGATTGACGGGCCGAAATCGAAGGGGGGTTTCCCGAGCGGTCAAAGGGGTCAGACTGTAAATCTGATGGCTATGCCTTCACAGGTTCGAATCCTGTACCCCCCATACTTTCCAACCAAAGCGTCGTTATATTTCCCAGCGTAACAATCTTCCCGAGCCAAGCGGAATGTTTTTTCCGCGGCCAACCCAGATGGACACTACGCGGACCAGTCCGCGGACCGCAATACACGAACCCGACACCCGAAAGCATTCGACACACAACACACTGCACACGACACACGATCGACGACGCACCGCTGCCGAGCGCGGGTGTAGCTCAATGGTAGAGCCATAGCCTTCCAAGCTAAAGACGAGGGTTCGATTCCCTTCACCCGCTTGGAATCATTCGCGAAACGTGCTGGAAGAATCAAACAGACGGGGAATCAAGGCGCTGGACAGGAACTGTGCGCAACAGGGAGACGTGCTCAAGCGAGAAGCCAGCCGAAAGGCGCGCTGGGCGAGGGACGAAAACTCGGGCTGCTGTAGCTCAGTTGGTAGAGCGCGTCCTTGGTAAGGACGAGGTCATGGGTCCGACTCCCATCAGCAGCTTTGTATCGCACCGGATCACTTGTATCCGGATAACTTGTATTTAGGCACAATCAACACGCCCGAGAAAGAAAGACCAGGGAGATAGAATGGCCAAGGACACATTCGAACGGAAAAAGCCGCACGTGAACGTGGGAACCATCGGTCACATCGATCACGGCAAGACCACTTTGACCGGCGCTCTGTTGGCGGTTCAGGCGGCCAAGGGCTTGGCACAATTCAAGTCGTATGCCGACATCGCCAAGGGCGGTACCGTCCGCGACGAGACCAAGACGGTGACGATCGCCGTCAGCCACGTCGAGTACGAGTCGGACAAGCGACACTACGCGCACATCGACTGTCCCGGTCACGCGGATTTCATCAAGAACATGATCACCGGAGCCGCCCAGATGGACGGCGCCATTTTGGTCGTCTCGGCCGTCGACGGTCCGATGCCGCAAACCCGGGAGCACATTCTGTTGGCTCGCCAGGTCGGCGTGCCGGCGCTGGTCGTATTCCTGAACAAAGTCGACCTGGTCGACGATCCGGAACTTCTCGAGCTGGTCGAGTTGGAATTGCGCGAGCTACTGACTCGTTACGGCTTTCCCGGCGACGAAGTGCCGATCATTCGCGGCGCGGGCAAGCCGGCCTACGACAACCCGAAGGACCCGGCCGCGACCAAGTGCATCCAGGATCTGCTGGACGCGGTCGACAGCTACATTCCCGAGCCGATTCGCGAAGTCGACAAGCCGTTCTTGATGGCGATTGAAGACGTGTTCTCGATCGAAGGCCGTGGCACCGTGGCCACCGGCCGAATCGAGCGGGGTATCGTACACGTTGGCGACGAAGTCGAGATCATCGGCCTCTCGGACAAGCCGCGCAAGACCATCTGCACCGGCGTCGAAATGTTCAACAAGACGCTCAACGAAGGCCAGGCCGGCGACAACGTGGGAATTCTGCTTCGCGGTATCAAGCGTGAAGAAATCGAGCGCGGCCAGGTGTTGGCCAAGCCCGGTTCGATTACGCCGCACACCAAGTTCGAGTCCGAGGTTTACGTGTTGTCGAAGGAAGAGGGTGGACGCCATACGCCGTTTTTCAGCGGCTATCGTCCGCAGTTCTACTTCCGGACCACCGACGTAACGGGCAGCTCCAACCTGGTCGGCGACGCCGAAATGTGCATGCCGGGCGACAACGCCAAGTTGAGCGTCGAGCTGATCACGCCGATCGCCATGGACGACGGCGTGCGCTTCGCGATTCGCGAAGGCGGCCGCACGGTGGGCTCGGGCGTCGTGACGAAGATTCTCGAGTAGAGGCCTTTTGAAGTAAATGAATCGCTCTTTCGGAGCGTCGGCGAATCGAACAAACCATGACTTCGATTCGGCCGTCGCCTTGGAGGGTGAAGCAGATAGCGGGAACAACTTCGTGCTGTCGATGAATCGCTTCGAAAGGCGAAGCGATCGCTCGACGCCGAGTTGCAGGGGTGTAGCTCAATTGGCAGAGCGCTGGTCTCCAAAACCAGAGGTTGCGAGTTCAATTCCCGCCGCCCCTGCCAATTAAAAGCGTGCGATCCGTGGGCCGGCAGTCGGCCGCTTTCGCGCTCGATTGGCGGAAGGTTGAGAGGAGCCTTGCGAGGCGATGAACCTCGTGCGGCGAACAATTGCGTGGCGTGGACGCCGCGCACAGGAACGTGGCTCCGCGCAACCGCGCGGGGCGTCCGGTGGGCAAACGAAGCCATGGCCAAAGAAAAGAATGCGACGGTCAGTCCCCTGCTGCGGGAACTGCTCAGCCTGGGGATCTACAAGCGAAGTCAGGGACGGATCGCTCGGCAAGTGACCTTCGCCACCCTGGCGATCGGTTTCCTGCTGGGGGCCTGGCGATTGAGCGTGTACTTGGGAAGCGAGCGCGAGCTGCTACGGGTGGGTTTGCCGGTTCTGCTGGCATCGTTTGGACTGTGGATCTCGTTTCGACTGGTGAACATCCCCTCGTTCGCGGATTTTTTGATTGCCGTCGAAGCGGAGATGAACAAAGTTTCGTGGCCGACGCGGGGTGAGTTGTTCCGGGCCTCGATGGTGGTCATCTTTTGCATCTTCTTCCTGGCGTTGGTGCTGTATGGCTACGACTTGTTCTGGAGCAGCTTGCTGCACCTTTTGAGAATCGTGGGAACCTAACGATTGGCCCCGTGGCGATCAAGCGGCTCCCCGGAGTCGAATCGAGCGGTCCAATCGGCCGTGTGTTGCAGGAAACCAAAGAGTGATTGAGAACCCGCACAATTCGAGCCCGCTGGGCGACGACGCCGCGACCGACACTCCGCCGGCCGTGGTTTCGGGGTCGCCCGTTGTCGGATCGGACGTTGTTGGATCGGACTCCAGCGAGCCGTTGCACGCGGTAGCCGAAAGCCTGCCGCCCGACGACGCAGTGCCCGAGGCGGTCGAAGTCGAAGAGCGCGGACCCATCGAGGAAACACCGGTCGTCGACGAACCGCCCAAGATGAACTGGTACATCCTCAAGGTGCAAAGCAATCGCGAAGAGTCGATTCGCGAGAGCTTGCAACGGCGGGTTAAAGTCGCGGGACTGGAAAAATATTTTGGCGAAGTGATCGTGCCCACGGAAATGGTCTCCGAGTTCAAGGGCGGTAAGAAGCGCGTGGTGAAGCGCAAGCTTTATCCGGGCTATCTCGTGGCGCACATGGAGATCAACGAGGACACGTGGTTCCTGGTGCGCGAGACGCCGGGCATCGGCGACTTTACCGGCTCGGCCGGCAAGCCCACGCCCATGCTGCCGCACGAGGTGGCCAAGATCGTCGCCAAGCAGGAAGAGAAGACCGACGAAGCGCCGAAGTTGAAGATCAACTTCAACGTCAGCGATCGCGTGAAAATCAACGAAGGGACGTTCGAGAACTTCGAAGGTGAAGTCGACAGCATCGACGAGGCCAGCGGCCGCGTGACGGTGATGATCAACATCTTCGGGCGCTCGACGCCCGTGGAACTCGAATACTGGCAGATCGAATCGATTTAGGTAGTGGTTAGCGATCAGTGGTCAGTGGCTAGTAAGAACGGCCAAGCGACTTCGGATCAATAATCACTGACCACTAAACACTAACCACTGACCACTACTTTCCAATGGCCAAGCAACTCGTCGGACAAGCCAAGTTTCAAGTTCCTGGCGGCCAGGCAACGCCGGCCCCACCGGTCGGCACCTCGCTGGGGCGCTACGGCATCAACTTGGGGCAGTTTGTCTCGCAATTCAACGAACGCACGCGTGAAGCCGGCGGCATGCCGATTCCCGTCGTGGTCAATGTCTATAACGACCGCAGCTTCGACTTCGTCACCAAGAGCCCTCCGGCGGCGGCGCTGCTCAAGCAGGCGGCCGCCATTGCCAAAGGATCCGGCGTGCCGAACAAGGAGAAGGTCGGCACGGTGACCCGCAGCCAGATTGAGAATATCGTGAAGCTCAAGTCGGCCGACTTGAACGCCCGCGACGCGGAACACGCCGCCCGCATGATCGAAGGCACGGCGCGCAGCATGGGGATCGACGTCACGAACTAGAGTCGCTTGCGAATTGATGCGGGGGCCGAGCCGGCCCGAATGCTGTTCGCCGACCAATATCGAACGAAGCCTTAAACACTCACACGCCAAACATGACCATCAAACTCTCCAAACGAATTCGAGCCCAAGCCGCCGACCATCCCGGAAAAACCCCGGTGAGCACCGAAGCGGCCGTCGAGGTTCTGAAGCGATACAACAACACGAAGTTCGACCAGTCGGTGGACGTCGCGATTCACCTGGGCGTCGATCCGAAGCAGGCCGACCAGATCGTGCGCGGCTCGATCGTGCTGCCCAACGGCATCGGCAAGACGCTGCGCGTGATCGTGTTCGCCAAGGGCGATCAGGCCGAGGCCGCCAAGGAAGCCGGCGCCGATGAAATCGGCGGCGAGGAACTGGCCAAGAAGATCAAGGACGGCTGGACCGATTTCGACGCCTGCATCGCGGCGCCCGACATGATGGGCATCGTCGGCCCGCTGGGGCGCGTGCTCGGTCCCCGCGGCCTGATGCCGTCGCCCCGGGCCGGAACGGTGACGCCGGAAATCGGCAAGACCGTTCGCGAGTACAAGGCGGGCAAGGTCGAGTTTCGCACCGACGCGGGCGGCAACGTGCACGCCGTGGTCGGCAAGCTCAGCTTCGACAGCCCCAAGCTGGCCGAGAACATTCAGACGTTTATCCATCACATACAGAACATGAAGCCGCACTCGGTCAAGGGTCACTACATCAAGGGCATCAGCGTGAGCGCCACGATGAGCCCCTCGGTCCAAATTGCGGGTTAAGCAACACACCAAACCAACCACCAACTAACATTCGCTCGACGCTAGAGCCGGAAATGGCCCGGCGCGCGGCGGACCGCCAAACATGAGCAAACTCGTCAAAGACCTGCTGACCGATCAATTGAAGCGCGAGCTGGACGGTGTGCAGGACCTGATCCTGGTCAACGTCGTCGGCCTGACGGCCAACCGCACCAGCACCCTGCGCAAGACACTGCGGCAAAAAAACATCAAGCTGATGGTCATCAAGAACAGCCTGGCCCGGCGGGCGACCGAGGGCACGCAATTGGCCCCGGCGTTCGAAGGTTCCGAAGGCACGCTGGCCATGGTGTGGGGCGCGTCGGATATCGTCGCGCTGGCCAAGGAAGTCGTGAAGCTGTCGGACAACAAGGAATTCGCTCCGTTCCTGCCCCGCGGTGGAGTGATGGACGGTTCGCGGCTGCAAGCCGAAGAGATGCATGCGGTCAGCAAATGGCCCAGTCGCGAGGAGCAACTCAGCCTGGTGCTGGGCCAGATCCTCTCGCCGGGCGCCAACCTGGCGAGCCAACTGACGAGCGTCGGTGGGGCGCTGGCCAGCCAGATCAAGCAACGTGGCGAAGCGGAGGGCGAGGGCGAGGAGGAAGCGGCCGCACCGGCAGCCGAGACCGCCTGAGGCGTCGCGCGGAAGGAAAGACTCAAGAGCGCCGGGGATTGTCTCCGGGCATAAAATAACGATCGACCCAGTCGGACACGGCGAAATTGCATTTTCGCCGTGTCATCCAAGTGAGAAAGGAAAGAACTGCGATGGCTACTGACGTGCAAGAACGTGAATTTTCCGCCAGTGCGAAAGACCTCGGCGACAAGATCGTGGGGCTGACGCTCAAGCAGGCGAAGGAGTTGAGCGACTATCTCGAGGATGTTCATGGCATCAAGCCGGCTGCTGGCGGTGCGGTGATGATAGCTGGCCCGGCCGGCGGCGATGCCGGCGGCGCTGTCAAGGAAGAACAAACCGAGTTCGACGTCGTGCTGGAAGGATTCGGCGACAAGAAGATCGGCGTGATCAAGGTGGTCCGCACGATCACGAGTTTGGGACTGAAGGAAGCCAAGGACTTGGTGGAAGGCGTTCCCAGCAAGGTCAAGGAAGGCGCTTCCAAGGAAGAAGCCCAGAAGATCAAGAAAGAGCTCGAAGAAGCCGGCGCTACGGTATCGATCAAGTAGTGAATTGCTGTTTTGCTTCTCTAAAGCGCGGCGGCCGAAGTTTTGGCCTTGGTGCGGCTGCGCAGACAGAAAACCGCTTGACCCGATTCGTTTCTCTCGCGCGTGGACAGGTTTGTTTCGTGCGCTCGCGGTGCGCGCCGGGTCGACTGGGCCGCTGTCGGCTGTGCCGGTGGGCCGCCGTTTATCGCAAGTCATCCAGTTCGTTGATTTAGGAGTCCTTCATGGCCACATCAGCAGAACGACGTCTTCGTCCCAAGGAAGTCCGTCGATTCGGCAGTTTGCGCGCTCCTCACTCGATTCCCGATCTTACGGAAATCCAGACGCGCAGCTACGAGGCCTTCCTGCAGTACGACGTGCCGCCGCAAAAGCGGATCGACCAGGGCATCGAGGGCGTGCTGCGCGAGATTTTCCCGATCGAGAGCTACGACAAGACGCTCCGCCTGGAATACCTCCGCTACGAGCTGGGCAAGCCGCGCTACGAGCCCCACGAGTGCCGTCAGTTGCGGCTCACCTATGGCCGGCCGTTTCGGGTCTGGCTGCGCCTGACCAAGGAACAGCCGATCGAGGAAGAGGTCTACTTGGGCGACATGCCGATCATGCTCGGCGGCGGTGAGTTCATCATCAATGGCGCCGAGCGCGTCGTGGTCAGCCAGTTGCACCGCAGTCCGGGCGTCGACTTCGTCAGCGAGATGGAAGCCGCCGACCGCCGCTTGCATAGCTGTCGCATCATTCCCGAACGGGGCAGTTGGATCGAGCTGAACACCAGCAAGAAGGAAACGCTCAGCGTCCGTATCGACCAGAGCGGAAAATTCTCGGCGATGACGCTGCTGCGGGCCATGGACCCCAAGTACAGCCTGAACGCCGAGCTGATACGCGTGTTCTACGACACCTCGACCGAGAAGGTGGTGGACGGTCGCAGCGTGGCCAAGATCGAGGGCAAGATCGCGGTCGACGACGTCGTCTATCCGGCCTCGAGCGACAAGGCCGGCGAAGTCATCCTCGAGGGCGGTCAAAAAATCACTAAGAACATCGCCGAGCTGATTTGCACCTCCGGCTTGAGCTCGGTCGAAGTCATGCCCGATCCCAAGGTGCCGCTGATTTTCAACAGCTTGGCCGAGGACAACACCTCGAGCCACGAAGAGGCGTTGTTGCGGATTTACCAGCGCTTGCGGCCGGGCAACCCGCCGCAGTTGGAAAAGGCCCGCGCGCTGTTTCACGAGAAGTTCTTCGACACGAACCGCTATCGTCTGGGCAAAGTTGGCCGTTTCCGCATCAATCGCAAGTTGAAGCTGAACGTCCCCGAAAATGAAATGACCCTCAGGCCCGAGGATCTGATCGCGGCGATCCGCTATTTGCTGCGGCTGACGGGCGGCGATCCGGACGTGGAAATCGACGATATCGATCACTTGGGCAATCGCCGCCTGCGCACGATCGACGAGCTGGCTTGCGACGAACTGCGCAAGGGCTTCCTGAAGCTGCGCCGCACCGTGCAGGAGCGGATGAGCCTCAAGGACGTCGAGGACATGACCCCCCGCAGCCTGATCAATCCCAAGAGCATCTCGGCGGCGATCGAGTATTTCTTCGGCCGCGGCGAGTTGTCGCAGGTGGTCGATCAGACCAATCCGCTGTCGATGCTCACGCACGAGCGCCGCTTGTCGGCCTTAGGCCCCGGCGGTTTGAACCGCAAGCGGGCCGGGTTCGAAGTCCGCGACGTGCATATTTCGCACTACGGGCGCATCTGTCCGATCGAGACGCCGGAAGGCACGAACATCGGTTTGATTTCCAGCCTCGCCATCTATTCGGCCGTCGACGAGTACGGCTTCCTGGTCACTCCGTACCGCAAGGTGAACAACGGCAAGCTCGCCGATGAGGTCGTGTGGCTGCGAGCCGACGAAGAGAGCGAAGCCTATCTGGCCCCGGCCGACGCACCGGTCGAAAACAACAAGCTCAAGGGCGACAACATCATCGCCCGCTACCATTCCGACTTCGAAATGGTGCCGATCGAAAAGGTTCAATACATCGACGTGGCGCCCAGCCAGATGGTGGGCGTCTCGGCCGGCTTGATTCCCTTCCTCGAGCACGACGACGCCAACCGTGCGTTGATGGGTTCGAATATGCAGCGCCAGGCCGTGCCGCTGTTGGTCAGCGAGCCGCCGATCGTGGCGACCGGCATGGAGCGCGACGTCGCCCAGAACTCGGGGATGATCGTGCGGGCCCGCCGCAAGGGCACCGTCACCTACGTCGACTCGACGCGGATCGAAATTGGCAGCGAGCTCTACGAGCTGCGCAAGTTCGTGGGCCTCAACGAGCGCACCTGCCAGAATCAAAAGCCCATGGTGCAAGTCGGCCAAAAGGTCGAAAAAGGCGAAGCGATCGCCGACGGGGCCGCGACTTTCCAGGGCGAGCTGGCGCTGGGGCGCAACGTGCTGGTGGGCTTCATGGTCTGGGACGGATTCAACGTCGAGGAGGCCCTCATCATCAGCGAAGAGCTGGTGAAGGACGACACCTACACTTCGATTCACATCGAAGAGTTCGACATCGAAATTCGCGAGACCAAGCTGGGCCGCGAGGAGTTCACTCGCGATATTCCCAACGTCAGCGAAAAGGCCCTGCGCAACCTGGACGAGAACGGCATCGTGCGGATCGGCACCTTCGTTCGTCCGGGCGATATCCTGGTGGGCAAGGTCTCGCCCAAGTCGAAGACCGAGCTGACGCCGGAAGAAAAACTGCTGCACGCCATCTTTGGCCGTGCCGGCGAAGACGTGAAGAACGACTCGCTGGACGTGCCCTCGGGCGTGGAAGGCATCGTCATCGACACGCAAAAGTTCTCGCGTCGACTGAGCCTCTCCGAGGACGAGCGCAAGCTCTTCGAGAAGGCGCTCAAGGAAGCCGAGGCGGAAGGCGCCGCCAAGATCTCGGCCGCGTTCTCGGCCATGGTCGCGGAGATGGAATCGGTGTTGCAGCGTCCGCTGGTGGACGACGAGGGAACGCCCCTGGTCCGCGACCAGGATGCGAAGTACGTGGCCGAGCAAGCTCAGCGCTTCAAGCTCGATGCCATCGACATCCGCAGCCCGCAGCGCAAGGCCGACGTGGAGAAAATCTACAAGACACAATGGCCGACCGTCGAGCAATCCCTCGACGATCGCGACCGCAAGTTGAATTCGATGAAGCGCGGCGACGAGCTGCGCAGCGGCGTGTTGCAAATGGTCAAGGTTTACGTCGCCGCCAAGCGGGTGATCTCGGTGGGCGATAAGATGGCCGGCCGGCACGGAAACAAGGGCGTGATCGCCAAGATCCTGCCGCAAGAGGACATGCCATTCTTGGCCGATGGAACTCCACTGCAAATCCTGCTCAATCCGCTGGGCGTGCCCAGCCGTATGAACGTGGGCCAGATTCTGGAGACGCATTTGGGCTGGGCCGGCGCGAAGCTGGGCTTCCAGGCAATTACGCCCGTGTTCGACGGAGCCACCGAAAAGACGATTCAGGAAGCGCTCGGCGAGGCCGGGCTGCCCACGCACGGCAAGGCCCAGCTTTACGACGGGCGCACCGGCGAGGCCTTCGAGCAGGAGACCACGGTCGGCTACATCTACATGCTCAAGCTGCATCACCTGGTGGACGACAAGGTCCATGCCCGATCGACCGGTCCTTACTCGCTCATCACGCAGCAGCCGTTGGGCGGCAAGGCGCGGTTCGGCGGACAGCGATTTGGAGAAATGGAAGTCTGGGCGCTGGAGGCCTACGGCGCCGCGTACATTCTGCAGGAGTTGCTCACGGTCAAGAGCGACGACGTGGAAGGACGCACCAAGATTTACGAATCGATGGTCAAGGGCGAGAACACGCTGGAAGCCGGCACCCCGGCCAGCTTCGACGTGTTGACCAACGAAATCCGCGGCCTGGGTCTGAACATGCAATTGGAAAAACGTCGCGTCTAGTTTGGGCCAACGGCAGCGGTCCAACTCAAGGCGCAGTGCGGCCTGGTGTCGCAAGAGAACAACAATCGTGGCATCCCGACAGGAGGGTGAACTGTGAGTAGTATCGGCGAAAGCTCTTACGATCGGATCAACGACTACACGTCGGTGAAGATCAGCTTGGCCCGCCCGCACGACATCCGCAGTTGGTCGTTCGGCGAGGTCAAGAAGCCGGAAACGATCAACTATCGCACCTACCGTCCGGAAAAGGACGGCTTGTTCTGCGAGCGCATCTTCGGACCCGAGAAGGACTGGGAATGCGCGTGCGGCAAGTATCGGGGCATGAAATACAAGGGCATGATCTGCGACCGCTGCGGCGTCAAAGTGACGCACAGTCGCGTGCGCCGCAAGCGCATGGGCCATATCGAGCTGGCCGCGCCGGTCGTCCACATCTGGTTCTTCAAGGCCATGCCCAGCCGCTTGGGCAACCTGCTGGCGATGAAGACCACGAGCCTGGAAAAGGTCATCTACTTCCAGGATTACGTGGTCACCAACCCGGGCCAGACCGCGCTCAAGAAGCAACAGTTGCTCACCGAAGAAGAATATCGTTCGGCCCGCGAGCAATACGGCGAGGGCACCTTCGAGGCCGACATGGGCGCCGAGGCCGTGCGCAAGCTGCTGCAGGACCTGGACCTGGTCCAGTTGTCCAAGGACCTGCGCACCGACCTGGTCGAGACCGGCTCGAAGCAGAAAGCCAAAGACCTGATCAACCGGCTGAAGATCGTCGAGGCCATCCGCGACTCGGACAACAAGCCCGAGTGGATGGTGCTGGACGTAATCCCGGTCATTCCGCCGGACTTGCGGCCGCTTGTGCTGTTGGACTCGGGCAATTTCGCTACCAGCGACTTGAACGATCTCTATCGCCGCATCATCAACCGCAACAACCGCCTCAAGAAGCTGGTCGACCTGAACGCGCCCGAAGTGATCATCCGCAACGAGAAGCGGATGCTGCAACAATCGGTCGACGCGCTGTTCGACAACAATCGCTGCAAGCGGCCCGTCCTTGGCAGCAGCAATCGGCCGCTCAAGTCGTTGACCGACATGATCAAGGGCAAGCAGGGTCGGTTCCGCGAGAACCTGCTCGGCAAGCGCGTCGACTACTCGGCGCGCAGCGTGATCGTCGTGGGTCCGCACTTGCGGCTGCACCAGTGCGGCTTGCCGAAGAAGATCGCGCTGGAATTGTTCCAGCCGTTCATCATTCGCCGCCTGAAAGACCTGGGCCATGCCGACACGATCAAGAGCGCCAAGAAGATGCTTGAGCGCAAGGACGACGAGGTATGGGATATCCTGGAAGAGGTGATTCGCAATCACCCCGTGCTGTTGAATCGTGCTCCCACGTTGCACCGCATGGGCATCCAGGCCTTCGAGCCGATTCTGGTGGAAGGCAACGCAATCAAGCTGCATCCGCTCGTTTGCAAGGGATTCAACGCCGACTTCGACGGCGACCAGATGGCCGTCCACTTGCCGCTCTCGATCGAGGCCCAGGTCGAAGCCCATACGCTGATGATGTCGACCAATAACATCTTCAGCCCCTCGAACGGCGCCCCGATCATCAGCCCCTCGCAGGACGTGGTGATGGGTTGCTACTACATGACCATGTCGCTGCCGGCCCGCAAAGGCGAGGGAATGATCTTTTCCTCGCTGAACGAGGTGCAGTTAGCCAACTCGCTCGGCGCGGTCGACACTCACGCCCGTATCAAGGTCAAGCTGCCTCCCACGCGGCGGTTGAAGACCGAGGACAACGTCAAGCCGGGCGGACTGATCGACACCACCGTGGGCCGGGTCTTGTTCAACATGACTCTGCCCGACGGAATGCCCTACTACAACATTCCGATGCGCTCCAGCGAATTGGCCAAGGTCATTTCGGATTGCTACCAGATCCTGGGTCGCCGCGCGACGATCGACCTTTTGGACGACATGAATCGGATGGGCTTCCAACAGAGCACGCGCAGCGGACTTTCGTTCGCGACCGACGACCTGATCACCCCGCCGAGCAAGGCGCGGATCATCGCCGACGCCGAGAAGAGCGTGCTCAAGATTCACAAGCTCTACCAGCGCGGCATCATCACCGAGGGCGAGCGGTACAATCAGGTCCTCGACGCCTGGACGCACGCCCGCGAGCGGATCACGACGGAAATGATGACCGAGCTGGAAAACGATTTCCGCAAGCCCGGTTACGTCAATCCGATCTACTTGATGGCGCACTCCGGTGCCCGAGGCGGCGTCGAACAGATTCGCCAGTTGGCCGGCATGCGCGGCCTGATGGCCAAGCCGTCGGGCAAGATCATCGAGACGCCCATCAAGGCGAACTTTCGCGAGGGGTTGTCGGTGCTGGAGTATTTCAGCTCCACGCACGGTGCCCGCAAAGGCTTGGCCGACACGGCGCTCAAGACGGCCGACTCGGGCTACTTGACCCGCAAGCTGGCCGACGTGGCCCAGAACGTCGTGATCACGCTGGAAGACTGCGGCACCACGCAGGGCATCACCAAGGGCGTGATCTACCGCGGCGAGAAGGTGGAAGTGCGGCTGGCCGACTCGATTCGCGGCCGCGTCAGCCGGGCCAACATCGTCAATCCGATCACCGACCAGGTGATCGTCAAAGAAAACGAGATGATCACGACCGAGATCGCACGGCGCATCGAAGAGCTCGGATTGGAAAAAATACAGGTTCGCAGTCCCATGACTTGCGATGCGACCCTGGGTATTTGCCGCCGCTGCTACGGCATGGATCTTTCGACCGGATCGATGGTCGAAGAGGGCATGGCCGTCGGCATCATCGCCGCACAGAGTATCGGCGAGCCGGGCACGCAGTTGACGATGCGTACGTTCCACATCGGTGGTACGGCCGCCCGCGCGATCGAAGAAAGTGAGATCCGCGCCAAGAAGGGAGGACTCGTCCAGTACACCCGCTTGAAGGTCGTCAAGAACGACGCCGGGGAGCAAGTGGTGCTGACCCGCAATGGCGAAATCACGATTCTCGATCCCAAGGGCCGCGAGCTGGAGAAGTACGAAGTTCCGGCCGGCTCGAACTTGTTGGTCGAGGAAAATCACGAGGTCAAGCCCGGCCAGGTCCTGTGCCAGTGGGATCCGCACAGCATTCCCATTCTGGCCGAAGTCGGCGGTAAGGTCCGCTACGAGGACGTGATCCAGGGCGAGACGATGCGCATGGAAAAGGACCCCAGCGGTCACCAGCGCCGGCTCATCATGGAGCACAAGGGCGATCTGCACCCGCAAGTCGTGCTCGAAGACGCCACGGGCAAGATTCTCGACTTCTACTACCTGCCGGAAAAAGCCCATATCGAAGTGACCGAGGGCAGCCAGATCTCGGCCGGTACGCTACTGGCCAAGACGCCGCGCGAAGTCTCGGGTACCCAGGACATCACCGGCGGTCTGCCGCGAGTCACGGAAATTTTTGAAGCCCGCAAGCCCAAGGAACCGGCCGTCATCGCCGAGATCGACGGTGCCGTCGAGCTGCTGGGCGAGAAGCGCCGCGGCAAGCGAACGATCATCGTCCGCAGCGAGGGCGGCATCGAGCGCGAGCACCTCGTGGCTCACGGCAAGCACTTGCGGGTGCATGCCGGCGACTTCGTGCGGGCCGGCGAGGCGCTGGTCGATGGACCGCTCGTGCCTCACGACATTCTGCGGATCTCGGGCGAAGAAGCGGTGCAGCTGTACCTGACTCGCGAAATCCAGAACGTCTACCGCAGTCAGCGGGTGGATATCGACGACAAGCACATCGAGATCATCGTCACGCAGATGTTGCGGAAGGTGAAGATCGAGACGCCCGGCGACACCACGTTGCTGCCCGGCAGCGTGCTGGACAAGTTCGAGTTCCGCGCCGCCAATCAGAACCTGTCGAAGTGCGTGAAGATTACAACCAAGGGGGATAGCGATTTTGCCGAAGGCACGATCGTTCCCAAGGACGCGCTGGAGCAGGTCAATGCACAGATCGAGGCGCTGGGCGGCGAAGCCTCCAAGGGAACGCGGCCCAAGCCGGCTACGGCCAGCACGCAATTGCTGGGCATCACCAAGGCGTCGGTGCAAAGCTCGAGCTTCATCTCCGCGGCCAGCTTCCAGGAAACCACGAAAGTGCTGACCGAAGCGGCCCTGGCCGGCAAGGTCGACAACCTGGTCGGTCTGAAGGAGAACGTGATCCTCGGTCACCTGGTGCCGGCCGGAACCGGTTTCCACACGTTCCAGGAATCCGAAGTCCGCATTCGACCGCAAGCGCTCGAGGCGCTGGCCGCCGAAAAGGACAGGGTCCTGGCCCGCAGCTTCCCGCTGCTGGACGGCGTCGAAGAAAACAAGGGGAGCAATGGCCCCGCGGCGCCGAAGACACCCTCGGGTACCGGGGCGCTGGAGGCGCTGCTGGGCGGGGGCGATCCGCCTCCGGAGGAGTAGGGGTAGAAGGCCGGAGGAAGACAGAACGAAGACAGGAATAGGCCGGGTGTACGGTGTTTTTAACACGCCGGCGAGGCCGCGTTCGGGCTGTGCTTGACAGCTTGCGGTGTTTCGCTAAAGTGAGGGATTCACTAGACCCGTTGTTTGTCGCTACCTAGAAGATTTTCCATGCCCACGATCAATCAGCTTGTGCGCAAGCGTCGCAAGGCGCCTCGCAAATTCAGCAAGTCGCCGGTGTTGGACCGGTGCCCACAGCGGCGCGGCGTCTGCTTGCAGGTCAAGACGATGACGCCCAAGAAGCCGAACTCCGCCATGCGGAAGATCGCTCGCGTGCGACTGTCCAACGGCAAGGAAGTCACGGTGTATATTCCCGGCGAAGGGCATAGCTTGCAGGAGCACTCCATCGTGCTGGTGCGCGGCGGCCGGGTGCGCGACTTGCCGGGCGTTCGCTACCACATCGTGCGCGGCGCGCTCGACACGCTGGGCGTCGAAGGACGCAAGCAATCGCGCAGCCTGTACGGAGCCAAGAAATCCTAGTTTTTCGTTCACCTTCCGCTCGAACATCGTCTGAATCGAACTAATCAGCCACCAAGCAAGCAGCCGCAAATCTCATGGGTCGTATTACCGCCAGCCGTAAACAGTTGACGCCGGATCCCCGGCACGATTCGATGTTGGCCAGCAAGTTCATCAACTGCTTGATGCACGACGGCAAGAAGAGCACCGCGCAAGCCGTGTTTTACGACGCCCTGGGAATCATCCGCGAGCGCATCTCCGACGTCGAGCCGATCGAAGTCTTCACGCAAGCCGTGGAGAACGTCAAGCCGGCGATCGAAGTCCGCTCGAAGCGCGTGGGGGGTGCCGCTTACCAAGTGCCGATGCAGGTGAATCGCCCCCGTCAGCAGTCGCTGGCCATTCGCTGGATTCTGATGGCGGTTCGCGAGCGCAAAGGCCGGGCGACCCACGAGAAGCTGGCCGAAGAGTTGATGGCGGCCTATAAAAAAGAGGGCACCGCCATGGCCCGCCGCGACAACGTGCATCGCATGGCCGACGCCAACAAGGCGTTCGCGCATTTTGCCTGGTAGGCGCGTCGCCCAGTAGACACGTCGCCCAGTAGACGCGGCACGGCGCCTGGTAGTTAGTCGCCCCGATCGAAACACCGCGCCGCGCCCGAGCACTCGCTCCAGCGCGGCGTTGCCATGCGCGACGCTCTCGGCAACAATGCTGGTGCATCGAACGACCCGGTCATGTGCGACCCAGCATCGTGCGGGCCGGGCGATTCTTTTCCGACGATAACTCCCAAGTAAGACGGCGCGCAAGCCGCTCTGACTCGCGCTAATATGGCACGCAACCTCGAACAATTACGCAATATCGGCGTCATCGCCCACATCGACGCCGGCAAGACGACCGTCACCGAGCGGATGCTGTACTACAGCGGGGCCAGCCACCGGATGGGCGAGGTCGACAAGGGCACGACCGTCACGGATTTCGATCCCGAAGAGCAGCAGCGCGGCATCACGATCCGCGCGGCGTGCGTGACGTTCCCCTGGCTCGATTGCACGGTCAACTTGATCGACACGCCGGGCCACGTCGATTTCACGGCCGAGGTAGAGCGCAGCCTGCGCGTGCTGGACGGCGGCGTGGTCGTGTTCAGCGCTCGCGAGGGCGTCGAAGCCCAGAGCGAAACGGTGTGGCGGCAGGCCGACAAATACGGCGTGCCCCGGCTAGCGTTCATCAACAAGATGGACCGCGAAGGGGCCGATTTCGACGCCACGTTCAACGAAATTCGCGACCGCCTGGAATCCAGCCCGGTCGCGATCCAGATTCCCGCCGGGGCCGGACCGCCGCACGTCAAGGACGCGTTTCGCGGCGTGATCGACCTGATCGAGATGCAATACCTCACGTTCGATCAGGAAAAAATGGGGGCCGAAGTCCAACGCCAGCCGATCCCCGACGATTTGAAGGATCTGGCTGATCTGTGGCGCGGCGAGCTGCTGGAAAAGCTGTTCGAATTCTCCAACGAGATCGCCGAGCTGTTTCTGGAAAAGGCGCCCGTTCCGGCCGATCTGGTGCGCCGGGTGCTGCGCCAAGCGACGCTCATGCGACTCATCGTGCCGGTGCTTTGCGGTTCGGCGCTGGATCACGTCGGCATACAACCGCTGTTGGATGCCGTGACGTTTTATTTGCCCAGCCCGGCCGACAAGCCGCCGGTTGAAGGGGTCAATCCCAAGCGACCCGAAGAGAAGGAAACCCGCAAGCCGCGGCTCGACGAGCCATTTTGCGGATTGGTGTTCAAGATCGATGCCGACAAGCACGGCGACTTGCATTACGTGCGCGTCTACTCGGGCGAGTTGAAGGCGAACAGTCGGGCACTCAACCCGGGCAAGGACAAGAAAGAAAACGTGCCGCAACTCTGGCACATTCAGGCGGATCGCCGCGAGCAGGTGCCCAGCGTCATCGCCGGTGACATCGTCGGCATTGTCGGCCTGCGTCACTCGGTCACCGGCGACACGCTGTGCGATACGCAGCATCCGATCCTGCTGGAAACGATCGAGTTTCCCGAGACCGTCATCTCAATGGCGATCGAGCCGGAGACCTCCACGGAGCGCAAAAAGCTGGCCGACGTGCTGGAGATGATGAAGCGGCAGGATCCCACGTTCCAGGCTCAAGAAAACGAGGAGACCGGCCAGACCCTGATCAGCGGCATGGGCGAGCTGCACCTGGAAGTAATCAAGCATCGGCTGCTGCGCGACTACAACCTGAATGTGCGCGTCCACAAGCCGCGCGTCAGCTATCGCGAAACGGTCGAGCACGCGGACGACGTATTGGGCGCCTGCCACCGTCAGCAAGGCGGCCAGTCGCTGTTTGCCGAGGTTTCGATTCGCATCGAGCCGTTTCCGCAAGGGGGCGCTGGCGCCGTGGTGGTGCCGGCCCGCGGCGACGTGCTGCCGGAGCCATACCTTTCGACGGTGATCGACGGCTTGACCGAGCAAGGCCATGGCGGCGGACTGCTCGGCTGCCCGCTGATGCGATTGAAGATCACGGTGCTGGGCGGCCAGGTACACGAGACCGATTCGAACGAGATCGCGTTTCGCTACGCGGCCGCCGATGCCTTCAACAAGGCCCTGCACGCCGCCGGCACGGTGCTGCTGGAACCGATCATGAGGCTGCAAATCACCACGCCCGAGGACAATCTGGGCGATTTCATCAGCGACCTGCAACAGCGGCGCGCCGTGATCACGCATACGGCGCATCGCGGCCGCAACGTGGTGATCGAGGCTGAAGCGCCGTTGGCCAATTTATTCGGCTATTCGAGCGCCATGCGGGGTCTTAGCCAGGGCCGCGCTACGGCCTCAATGGAGCCGGCCGCCTACGGACCCGCGCCGAAGGACGTCGCCGACGGGTTTTTGTAGCCCGTCGCGCCATCGACGAGCGCGGATTTAGGCCTCACACCCTGCCAGCTTTCCCCGCTTTACGGCCAGTGACCGGGCAGGACCCCCTGAGGACCATTCCAGAGACTAAATTCCTGAATTGAGGGCGGTTGACATTACGGCCAAAAAGACTTACGATCCGTGGTTTCCCCAGTATTCAAAACGGTAATCTAAGTAGCTTTCTGGCCGGGTCCACGGACCCTCCGGACAGCCGACGGGAGTAGTCTGTGGCCGGTCATTCGCAGGAGATCATTCGCATTCGGATGGAGGCCTACGACCATTCGGTCTTGGACCAAAGCGCCGCCGAGATCGTCGATACCGCCAAGCGGACCAACTCCGAAGTTCATGGGCCCATTCCGTTGCCGACTCGCATCGAGCGGTACACTGTGCTCTCGAGTCCGCACGTCGACAAGAAAGCCCGCCAGCAGTTCGAGATCCGCACGCACAAGCGTCTGATCGACATCGTGCAGGCCACGGCCAAGACGATCGAGGCCTTGAACAAACTCAGCTTGCCGGCCGGCGTGGACATCAAGATCAAAGCATCGAGCAGGCACTAAACGCAACACGTGCGCGCCAAGCCGCGGAAGCTGACTCTCGACGAGAGTCTTTTCGCCGCCCTGGCTGCCCCAACCCAACAGAAAACCTTGGACGTTCCTATGCACTGGAAGTTGCGCGGGTAAAGCGAGGCCACGGTGCCTCGTATTCCCTCGCTCCGACGAGACCACAGGACAAACTGCGATGGCAATTGGATTGCTCGGCCGCAAGGTCGGGATGACACAGATTTTTGACGAAGGCGGCAACGTGGTGCCGGTCACGGTTATTGAAGCCGGGCCTTGCCACGTGCTGCAGTTGCGCACGTCGGACCGCGACGGATACGAAGCGGTTCAATTGGGCTTTCTCGACAAGCCGCGCCGCCTCGCCAGCCGCAGTCAACGTGGTCACGTCGCCAAGCTCGACAGCAAAAGAGGCAAGGCCCGCACCAAGGCGGGCGTCGAGCCACTGCCCAAGGCCGATTGCGAACCGCAGCGTTTCGTTCGCGAAGTGCGCGGCTCGATCGAAGGGCTCACCGTCGGTCAGACTCTCGACGTGAATCAATTCGCCGAAGTCAAGCGGGTCGACATCGTCGGCACGACCAAGGGCCGCGGCACCGCCGGCGTGATGGTGCGGCACAACTTCCAGGGCCAGCGAGCTTCGCACGGCGTGAAGAAGGTGCATCGGCACGCCGGCTCGATCGGCCAGAGTCAGTTCCCCGGCCACGTGCCCAAGGGCCGCAAGATGGCCGGCCAGTACGGCAACGAGCGTAGCACGATGCGCAATTTGAAGCTCGTGAAAATCGATGCCGAGAACAACCTGCTTTTGGTCTATGGCGCGGTGCCGGGGCCCAACGGCGGTTACGTGATGATCAAGGAAACGAACAAACTGTAGGCGACACGCCCGTCCGCGTCCGCCGCAGCGTCGCTGCAATGGACCGGCCAACCGCAGTGGAACGGCCAGCCGCCGAGGAAAGATTGAGAGCGATGCCAAGCTTAACCATTTACGACCGATCGGGAAAAGAGGTCGGCAAGTACGACCTGGACCTGGCAGAGCTGGCGCCGCGCATCAGCAAGCAACTGCTGCACGATGCCGTGGTGATGTATCAATCGAATTTGCGGCTCGGCACGGCGCGCACCAAAAGCCGGGCCGAAGTCGCCGGATCGACCAAGAAGATGTATCGCCAGAAGGGAACCGGCAACGCGCGAGCCGGCTCTCGCCGCAGCGGTATTCGCCGTGGCGGCGGTCACATCTTTGCCAAGCGGCCGCGCGATTGGACCTATCGCATGCCGCGCAAGGCCGTGCAACTCGCGACCCGCATGGCGCTGGCCGCCAAGATTCGCGACAAACAGATCGTCTTGATCGACGAGCTGAAATTCGACGCTCCCAAGACCAAGGACATGGCGGCCATCCTCACGGCCCTGAAGTTGACCGGCGGCAGCTTGCTGGTCGCCACGGCCGAGTTGGACGCCAACGTCTACAAGAGCGCCCGCAACATCGAGCGTGTGACGGTTTCGCCGATTTCGGACCTGAACGCTCTGAATGTGCTGTCGCCAAATCGGGTGTTGATTACCAAAGCGGCGCTCGATGCCTTGCGGTCACGGGGCCGCAAGAAAGCAACGGCATAACCGAGCGAAATGAAAGGAACAGCGGCGATGGCCACCGACACCACCAGCGCACCCTCCACGTTGCTAGCGCCGCACCAGATCATTCTGCGGCCGCTGGTGACCGAAAAGGGAATACACCGTTCGACGCGTTACAACGCCTATGCGTTCGAGGTCAACCGCCAGGCGACCAAGGACGACGTGCGACGGGCCATCGAAGAATTGTTCAACGTGAAAGTGTTGCGCGTGCATACGCAAAACCGCAAAGGCAAGCCGCGCCGCAACCGCTTCTCGAGTGGCCACACGAAGGACTGGATGAAAGCGATCGTAAAACTTCATCCGGAGAACCGCATCGACTTCTTTTAATCGGCGTGTGCATTCGATCCCGCGGATCGACCGCGCTCCTCCGCCGAACAGAAGAACGCGAGCTGAAAGTTCCTGAAGGTTAAGCTGAAAGTTAGACGGTTCCCTGAAAGTAAATAGCCATGGGCATTCGACGATACAAACCGACCACCCCCGGCCGCCGCGGCGCGACGGTCAGCGATTTTGCCGAGCTGACCAAGGGCGCCCAGCCGGAAAAAAATCTGATGGTCCCCAAGCACCGCACCGGCGGTCGCAACAACCAGGGCCGCATCACGGCCCGGCATCGGGGCGGCGGTCACAAACGGATGTACCGGCTCATCGATTTTCGTCGCAACAAAGACGGCATCCCGGCCAAGGTACACAGCGTCGAGTACGATCCGAACCGCAGCGCACGGATTGCCCTGTTGCACTATGTTGACGGCGAGAAGCGCTACATCCTGGCGCCGCACGGCCTGAAGGCTGGCGATCAGGTTCAGAGCGGACCCGACGCGCCGCCGTCGGTCGGCAATTGCCTGCCGCTCAAGAGCATTCCTTTAGGGCTGGCGATCCACAACATTGAACTGCAGCCAGGTCGGGGCGGCCGCTTGTGTCGCTCGGCCGGCGTCAGCGCAACACTTGCCGCTCGCGAGGCCGATTGGGCCCAGATCAACCTGCCCAGCGGTGAAATTCGCCGCGTGCCGTCGGCCTGTCGGGCCACGGTCGGGGCGATCGGCAATGGCGATCACGACGCGATCGTGGTGGGCAAGGCCGGCCGCAATCGTTGGCTGGGCCGTCGCCCGCACGTCCGCGGCACGGCCATGAACCCGACCGATCATCCGCACGGTGGTGGCGAAGGCCGCACCAAGGGCGGACGGCATCCGGTCAGCCCGGAGGGCAAGCCCGCCAAGGGCGGCGGAACCCGCAAGCGTCGCAAGCCGTCGAATGCGGCCATCGTGCGTCGCCGCCGTTCGCGTCGATATGGCCAGCTCAAGATTCAGTAACCCACTGGATTCCGTAATTACAGTGGGCATTTAACAACCAGCAGCAAGCGACCGAAAAGAAAGCCAACGACAGGCAGTCAACAACGATGGGAAGATCACTCAAAAAAGGGCCGTTCGTCAACCCCAAGCTGTTCCTGAAAGTGGAACGGATGGCCCATGGCGCCAAGGAACCGATCAAGACCTGGGCTCGGGCCTGCACGATCGTGCCGGAGTTCGTGGGTCACACGTTCATGGTTCACAACGGCAAGCTGCACATCAAGGTGTTTGTGACCGAGGACATGGTCGGCCACAAACTTGGCGAATTCTCACCCACTCGCACCTTCCGCGGTCACGGCGGTCGGGGCGGCAAGAAGTAGTCGTTCGTAAGAGGAAACAGACATGGCCTACGACGCCGTTCATCGATTCGCTCGGATCAGCGCCAGCAAAGTGCGGCCGCTGGCCAATTTGATTCGCGGCAAGCATGTTGACGAGGCGCTCGACCTGCTGCGCTACCAACCGCAGCGCGGAGCGCGATTGTTGGAGAAGGTGCTGCGAAGCGCGCTGGGCAACGCCGAAGATCGCCGGGCGCCCTCGGTGGCCGACCTGGTCGTCGTCGACGCCCGCGTCGACGAGGGGCCGATGTTCAAGCGTGTCCAGCCGCGAGCGCGCGGCATGGCCTTCATGATCAAGAAGCGGATGTCGCATATCCACGTGTCGGTCGACGCGTTGTAACGCGAAGCATCGTATTCGAAAGAAAGACATTTATGGGTCAAAAAGTCAATCCGACCGGCTTTCGCACGGGCATCATGATCGGCTGGAAGAGCCGCTGGTATGCTTCGAAGCAGGAGTTTTCGACCTTATTGATGGAGGACCACAAACTCCGCGCGTTCGTCAAGGATAAGTACCGCTTTGCCGGCATTCCCAAGATCGAGATCGAGCGCACCCGCGACGAGGTGAAGGTCATCCTGCACACCGCGCGGCCGGGCATCATCATCGGTCGCAAGGGACAAGAAGTCGAGCGATTGCAGGGCGAGTTGCAAGACCTGATCGGGCGGCGGATCAACATCAAGATCGAGGAAATCGCGCGGCCGGAAATCATGGCCCAACTGGTGGCCGAGGATATCGCCGAGCAATTGGCCAAGCGAGCCAGCTTTCGCCGCTGCATGAAGCGGGCCATGGAAACCACGATGGAAGCCGGCGCGAAGGGGATCAAGATTCAACTGGCCGGACGCCTGGGCGGTTCGGAAATGGCACGCTGCGAAAAGGCGATCGCCGGCTCCATTCCGCTGTCGACGCTCAGGGCCAAGATCGACTACGGGTTTACCGAAGCAAAGACGGCACAGGGACACATCGGTGTCCAAGTGTGGGTCAACCAAGGCATGTATCACGAGGACGAGACCGATGGCGTTGATGCCCAAGAGGGTCAAGCACCGAAAAAGCCAAAGAGGACGTATAAAAGGTAAGGCCACGCGGGGCAACCGCGTCGTCTTCGGTGACTTCGGACTGCAGGCCATGCAAGGTGGCTGGGTCAGTGCGCAAACCATCGAAGCCGGTCGCGTCGCCGCGTCGCAGTACCTGCGTAACGAGGGCCGGCTTTATATCCGCGTTTTTCCGCACAAGTCGGTGACGTCGATTCCCTTGGAAACCCGCATGGGTAAGGGCAAAGGCGAACCCGAGTTTTGGGCGGCCGTGGTGCGGCCGGGGACCATGTTGTACGAGTTGGCGGGCGTGAGCGAAGAAGCGGCTCGCATTTGTTTTTCGCGTCTTGCCCACAAGATGCCCGTACGCGTGCGGTTCGCCCGCCGGCGGACGGGTTAAACGACACACGATTGAAAATCAAGAGATCGACTGAAATTCAGGGAGCGGCCGGGGACCTTCGAGCGACAAACGACTCGACGGTTCCGCGAGCAAAGAACCGATGACCAAAGCCAGTGAACTACGCGAGATGAGTGACGAGCAATTGGCTCTCACCAGCAAAGAAGCCGCCGAGACGCTGTTTCGGATGCGCATCCAAGCGCAAACCGAGCGGCTCAACGCACCCAGCGAGGTGCGCAAGCAGCGACGTTTGATTGCCCGGGTCAAGACCATCCAAACACAGCGTGCGGCCGCGCCCGCCAAAGCGAAGTAGCATTATGCCCAAGAAACTTTCGATCGGCGTCGTCACGAGCGACAAGATGGCCAAGACCCGGCGCGTGGAAATCCCGCGGCTGGTGCGGCATCCGAAATACGGCAAGATTTTGCGCCGCAAGACCGTGTGCCACGTGCATGACGAGGCCGAGGAGGCTCACGTCGGCGACACGGTCGAGATTCGCGAGTCGCGACCGCACTCCAAGACAAAGCGCTGGGAGCTGGTGCGCGTGATCAGCAAGAGCCGGCTGGTCGACATCGCGGCCATGCGGGTCGCGGATCGGCAAGAGAGCGAAGCGTAGCAGGCGGATATTGCGGGCCCCGGGCCCTTAGGTGCGAATCGGCGGCAGTCGCTTCGCGTGAGAAGTCGATTTCCGGCCATAGGCGGCCGTTCAGTCAGGTGTGAAACATGATTCAAATGCAGACGAGGTTGAACGTCGCCGACAATACGGGCGCCAAGGAGGTCATGTGCATCAAGGTGCTGGGTGGCACCCATCGACGCACGGCCGGCTTGGGCGACATCATTGTTTGTAGCGTCAAGAGCGTCATTCCCGGCAGCGAGGTCAAGAAGAAGAGCGTGGTCCGCGGCGTCGTGGTCCGCTGCCGCAAGCCGACCCGGCGCAGCGACGGCAGCTATGTTCGCTTCGACAACAACGCGATCGTGATCATCGACAACGACAAGAACCCGCGAGGCACGCGCATTTTCGGCGCTGTGGCCCGCGAGTTGCGCGACCGTAATTTCATGAAAATCGTGAGCCTCGCCAGCGAGGTGGTGTGATGCATATCCGAGTTGATGACATCGTGGAAGTAACGACCGGCGAGGCGGACGAGATCGGCCAGCGTCGCAAGGTGCTCAAGGTATTGCGCGACGAAGGCAAGGTCCTGGTCGAGGGCATCAATCGGGTGTACCGGCACATCAAGCGCAGCCAGAAGAACCTGCAGGGCGGCCGGCTCTCGAAGGAGATGCCGATTTCGATCTCCAATGTCCTGCTAGTGTGCACGGCCTGCGGCAAGCCCACGCGGACCGGCGCCCGGCTGCGACCGGACGGAACGAAGGACCGCTACTGCAAGAAGTGCAAGGCGGCGATCGGCGTGATCGCGCCGCCGCGAGCCTCGCGGGCCGGCAAGTGACCGGGCACGAACTGAATCCATAGACATCGCGACTTATTCGAAACGCTGACGGAAACATGGCCAAGAAAAGCAAGACAGCCGAAGCTCCCAAGGAGCACGTGAAGCCGCCCAAGCCGCGGCTCCTGGAGCGGTACGAAAACGAGATCCGCCCGGTCCTGGCGAAATCGCTGGGCCGCACGAACCCGCACGCCCTGCCGCGCCTCGAAAAGATCGTGCTCAACATGGGCGTGGGCAGTGCGGTCACCGAAAAGAAGCATATGGAAGAGGCCACCGCGGCGCTGGCCCAGATCACGGGCCAAAAGGCGCTGGTGACCAAGAGCCGGGTGGCGATCGCCAACTTCCGCTTGCGGGAGGACCTGCCGATCGGAGCCAAGGTGACTCTGCGCGGACTGCGGATGTATGAATTCCTGGATCGATTGATTTCGCTGGCCCTGCCGCGGGTCCGCGACTTTCGCGGTTTGAACCCCAACGCGTTCGACGGCCACGGCAACTACAGCCTGGGGCTCTCCGAGCAATTGGTGTTTCCGGAGTTGAATCCGGACAAGTTCCTGCGACCGCAGGGCATGAACGTGACTCTAGTGATCTCCGGCGGCAGCGACGACGAATCGCGCGAACTATTACGCGGCTTTGGCATGCCGTTCAAGGCCGAGGAAAAAGCGGGCGAAAAGGGCGGCAAGTCGCCGGCCGCGTAGCCCACTCGACAGGCAGCCCTTTGACAATGACGCGGCGAAGTAGCGACAGTGAATTGACGACGCGGTGAGTTAACGACCTCGGGCGTATACACAACGAGTTTCAGACCGGGAATTTTGGACAGGAAACTGGAATGGCGAGCAAATCGAAAATTGCCGCGGCTCTAAGAAAGCCCAAGTTTACGTCGCGCATCGTGCGGCGGTGCAAGCTGTGTGGCCGCCCGCGGGCCGTGTACCGCAAGTTTGGTGTCTGCCGTATCTGCTTCCGCGAGTTGGCCGACGAAGGGCTGATTCCTGGCGTTAAGAAGGCGAGCTGGTAAAAGGGACCCTACCGAACATGATGACCGATCCCATCGCCGATATGTTGACACGCATCCGCAACGCGGTGCGCGTCGAACGGCCCAACGTAACGATGCCGTTGTCCAAGGTGAAGCGCGGCTTGGCCGAAGTGCTCAAGCGCGAAGGCTACATCTGGGGCTTCGAAGAAGTCAGCGGAGAGCCCGTCGCCGAGCTGCGCATCGAGCTGAAGTACGGACCCAACGGCGAGCGCGTGATTCGACATATCAAGCGCGTCAGCAAGCCTGGCCGGCGCGTGTATCGCCACGCCGACGGGCTGCGGCCGGTCCTCAACGGACTGGGTATCTCGATTATCAGCACCAGCCGCGGGGTGATCAGCGACCGCGAAGCGCGGCAGCGGAATATCGGCGGCGAAGTGCTTTGCGAACTTTGGTAGCTTTTCTCGGGCGAAGGTGACGAGTTATGTCCCGTATTGGTAAACAACCGGTTACTGTGCCCGCGGGCGTGAAGGTCACGCTGGTGGGCAAGGACGTCGCGGTCGAAGGTCCCCTGGGCAAATTGTCGTGGGGATTGCGGCCGGAAATCTCGGCGACCTACGACGAGGCCAAGAAGCAGTTGCTGATCGCGCGCGACGGCGACAACCGCCTGTCTCGCGCCCTGCACGGACTCAGCCGCGCCATCATTCAGAATATGGTGGTGGGCGTCACCAAGGGATACGAGAAGAAGCTCGAGATCGTCGGCGTCGGCTATCTGGCCGCCATCCAAAAGGGTGTGCTCCAGTTGCGGGTCGGCTTTGCCAACGAAGTGCACCTGCCGATTCCCACCGGGCTGACCGTAACCTGTCCCGACCAGACCCACATTGTGATCAAGGGGACCGACAAGCAACTCGTCGGACAGTTTGCGGCCGAGGCTCGCTCCGTTCGCAAGCCTGAGCCCTACAAGGGCAAGGGAGTGCGCTACGACGGCGAGGTCGTGCGTCGCAAGGCCGGCAAGGCGATGACCAAGTAAGCCGATAGAATCGCGTTTTGCGGGGTACCGCAGTGCCGCCTATGCGGCGTACCGTAGTTTGCTCAAGACGACATCAATCAAGACAATCACTCAAGACCAAGCGGAATCGATCCTGTGAATCACGAGAAAGCGATTGCACAACAGCGCCAGCGACGGCAGTTTCGCGTTCGCAAACGCACGCACGGTAGTCCCGACCGGCCGCGATTGGCCATCTTTCGCAGCCACAAGCACATGTACGCGCAGGTAGTCGACGATCTGGCCGGCCGCACCTTGGCCGCCGCCAGCACCGCCGACAAGGAAGTGCTGGGAAACCTGCCCTACGGCGGCAATACCTCGGCGGCGCAAGCTGTCGGCAAGGCGATCGCCCAGCGGGCCCTGGCCGCCGGAGTCAAGCAAGTGGCTTTCGACCGCGGAGCCTGCCAGTATCATGGCCGCGTGGCCGCCCTGGCCGCCGCGGCCCGCGAGGCCGGTTTGAGCTTCTAGTCGTGCGGGCGTGTTCGTGTGGCAACAAGATTTTGATGGCAGATTCAATTTAGATGGCAGGGTCGTGATGGCAGGGTCGTGGTGACAAGTCGGATTTTTCGCGATCGAACGTTCGGATAGAATAAGTTTCACGCAAAATTGCGCTGTTTGCCTGGCAAAGAAGCGAGGGAATTGTAGTGGCCGCTGAATCGAACCGAGGGGAATTGATCGACAAGGTCATCAAGATCAAGCGATGCGCCGCCGTGGTGAAGGGCGGACGCCGCTTCAGCTTTGCGGCCATGGTCGTGGTCGGCAATGGCAAGGGGCGCGTGGGCTGGGGCTACGGCAAAGCCAACGAGGTTCCGCCCAGCGTCGAGAAGGCCGTCAAGGACGGCTCGCGCAGCATGATCGAGATCGCGCTCGACGGCGGCACCATTCCGCACCGCGTCGAGGGACACTACGGCGCCGCTCGCGTGGTCCTCGTGCCGGCCAGTCCGGGCACGGGCGTGATCGCCGGCAGCGCCGTGCGCGCGGTTTGTGAAGCCGCCGGCATCCACAACATTCTGACCAAGAGCTTCGGCTCCAATAACCCGACCAATCTCGTCAAGGCCGCGATGGCGGCGCTGAATCAATTGCGCACCCGCCAAGAGATCGAGCGGCTGCGAGGAGTAACGTTGGTATGAACCTGCTCGACGTCAATCGCGGCATTCACAAGCATAAGAAAAAGAAGCGAGTGGGCCGGGGAACCGGCAGTGGTCACGGCAAGACCAGCGGCCGCGGTCACAAGGGTCAAGGCGCTTTGGCCGGCTGGTCGGCGCCCGCGATCTTCGAGGGCGGAGCTTCGCCCTTGATTCGCCGCGTGCCCAAGCGCGGTTTCCACAACGCCTGGGCCAAGATCGTGGCCTCGGTCAACGTGGGCGATCTCGACGCGGCCTACAAGGCGGGCGAGGACGTCACGCTCGATAACCTGCGCGAGAAAGATCTGGCCAAGGGGCGCTACGACGAGTTGAAGATCCTGGGCGATGGCGAGCTGACCAAGAAGCTGAAGATCTCGGCCCATCGCTTCAGCCAGTCGGCTCTGGCGAAGATCGAAAAATCCGGCAGCCAGGCGATCGTGCTGCCAGGCAAGAAGCCCGTCGTCAAAGGTCCCGGAAGGAAGGGCGCTGCGAAAGCGGGCGCTGTAAGGTCGGGTGCGGCGAAGCCCAAGAAATAATGCTCGCGCGGACGCCGGATTTTGTCCGGACCGCCGAGGCACGGCCAGTTCGATACAACATTAGCCAGTTCCCGACAACAAATCGACAGCTCGACACGATTTCGCCCACGGAGTGAGGGCGAGAAGCAGGTTCCTCGACAAAGCGAACCGGCGCGACTGGAAAGGATGGACTGAGCCATGTGGGAAAAACTCCGCGTCGTCTTCACGATCCCTGAATTGCGGAAGAAGATCTTCTTCACGCTCGGGCTGTTGGCCGTGTATCGCGTGGGCTGGCAGATTCCCTTGCCGGTGGTCGATCAGTCGAAGATGACCGCCTTCTTCGGCCAGAGCGGCAACGAAGGCGTGGGGCAATTGTTTCAGCAGGTCGCGGTGTTCAGCGCCGCCCAGTTGAACCAGATCACGATCTTCGGCCTGGGCATCATGCCCTACATCTCCGCGTCGATTATCTTTCAGCTCCTGGGCAGTGTTTGGGGTCCGCTCGAGCGCTTGCAGAAGGAGGGCGAAAGCGGCCGCAAGAAGATCAACGAATACACGCGCTACGCCACGGTTCTGCTTTGCATCGGTCAAAGCTGGGCCTACTTGGGCTTCATGGTGCAGAACGACCTGGTCAAGGATTCGTTTCTGGTCGGCGACTCAATGAGCTTCGGCTGGCAATTGGTCACCGTCATGACGATGACCGCCGGCACCATCTTTCTGATGTGGCTCGGCGAGCAGATCGACGAGTTCGGCATCGGCAACGGCATCAGCTTGATCATCATGGCCGGCATTCTGGCGGGCATGCCCGGAGCTCTAGTTGACTTGGGCCGCCAGTCGAGCCTGGAGTTGGGAACCGGCTCGGGCAAGCTCGGCTTGG
>JANNQN010000179.1:0-19617 GCA_031400775.1 Planctomycetia bacterium
GACGAACAAGATCGCCGGCGCGGCCTCCTTGGCGGTTTTGAACATGTCGCGCACGCGGCTGGCGCCGACGCCGACGAACGTCTGGATGAACTCGGTCAGCGACATCGTGAAGAAGCCCGTCGGCGAAAAGGGCACGCAGCAAGTCGTCGAGCGAAAGCTGAAGGACGACTTCCTGGTGTATCTCAGCCCGTTGGTCGGCGAACACCTGGACGAACAATTACTGGCCAAGGGTGTTGTCGTCAAAGCGCAACGAGCCACCGACGGAGCGGGTGTGCTGCTGGCGGCCTATCTGATCGGCTTTGCCTTGATGATCGGACTGGTCCTGTTCATGCTCCGCCGGGCCCGCGATCAGTTCATGGGCGGTGGCATCCTGGGCGGGTTCAGCAAGAGCCCCGCCAAGCGCTATGAGACATCGAACAAACCTGTCACGTTCTCGGACGTGGCGGGCTTGGAGGGCGTGAAGCACGACCTGGAAGAGGTCGTCGAGTTTCTCAAGAACCCAGAAAAGTTTCAGCGCCTCGGCGGTCGGGTGCCCAAGGGCATTCTGCTGATGGGACCGCCGGGCACCGGCAAGACGTTGCTCGCCCGTGCCGTGGCCGGCGAGGCCGGAGTGCCGTTCTTTTCCATTTCCGGGTCCGAGTTCATCCAGATGTTCGTCGGCGTCGGCGCCAGCCGCGTGCGCGACATGTTCAAAACCGCCAAGGAGGCCGCGCCGGCGATCTTGTTCGTCGACGAAATCGACGCGGTCGGCCGGGTCCGCGGGGCAGGCCTGGGCGGCGGACACGATGAGCGCGAGCAGACCCTCAATCAGATTCTGAGCGAGATGGACGGCTTCTCCCAGACCGAATCCGTGATCGTGTTGGCCGCCACCAATCGCCCCGACGTGCTCGACCCCGCGCTTTTGCGCCCCGGCCGCTTCGACCGCCATATCACGGTGGACCGGCCGAACCATAAAGGGCGATTGGAAATCTTCAAGGTCCACGTCCGCGAAGTGCCCTTGGCCGACGACGTCGATCTGGACCGGATGGCCAGCGGCAGCGTCGGGCTGACGGGCGCCGACATCCGCAACCTGGTGAACGAAGCGGCGCTGTGGGCCACGCGCAAGGGCAAAGACAAGGTCGACATGAGCGACTTCGAATACGCCCGCGATCGCGTGCTGATGGGCCCCAAGCGCGAGGAAGTCTTGAGCGGCAAGGAAAAACGCACGACCGCGATTCACGAATCCGGACATGCCTTGCTGGCCTGGATCGTGCCTGGCGCCGATCGGGTACACAAAGTGACGATCATCCCCCGCGGCCGATCGCTGGGTGTTACCCAGTTGCTGCCGGAAGAAGACCGGCTGAACATCAACGAGTCGGAGTTGCTCGGCCGGCTATGCTTCATGCTCGGCGGCCGTGCGGCGGAAAAGCTGGTGTTCGACCTGTACAGTGCCGGCTGCGAGAACGACCTGATGCAAGCCACGCGACTGGCGCGGCGGATGGTGACGGCCTGGGGCATGAGCGAACGGCTGGGACCGGTCGCGTATCGAACCAGCGAAGAACACCCGTTTTTGGGCAAGGACATCCACGAGCAGCGGGAGTTCAGCGAGCACACGGCCCAACTGATCGACGAGGAAGTGGCCCGAATCCTGCACAACGCCGCCAGCGAGGCCACGCGGTTGCTGACCGAGCAGCGCGAGCAATTGGAAACGCTGGCCCGGGCGCTCGAAGAGCAGGAAGTCCTCGACGAGAAGGAAATCGAGCAACTGCTCGGCCCCTCGGTCAATAAGCGGCGGCCAGGCGCCAACGGCCAGGTGGTCGACATCGCTCCCAGCCCCGACGGTCAGGACATCAAGCCCGTCGAATCGGCCGGGGCCTAGCGCCCGAACGGCGCGTGCCCGTCTTGGGCAGATCGAGTCGCGAGCGGCGCCTTGTGAGACGTTTTCGGCGGTGGTATTCTGCCGGACCAGCCAGCCCGCACTTAGTTTCGCCTCTCAGGAGCTTTCTATGGCCGACTCTCCCCGCCAGTCGCGACTGGCCCACATGGTGTATTTCACGCTCAAGGACAAATCGCCCGCCAGCGTCGAGCGGCAATTGGCCGCTTGCCGAAAATACTTGACGGATCATCCCGGCACGGTGCTGTTCGCCCTGGGCACGCGGACTCCCGATCTGAGCCGAGAGGTGAACGACCAGGAATTCGACGTGGGGCTGCACGTGGTCTTCGAGAGCCGTGCCGCCCACGATCAGTACCAGGTTCACCCCCGCCACGTGCAATTCATCGCCGAGAGCAAGCCGTTCTGGTCGCAAGTGCGGGTATTCGACTCGGACGTGGAATGACGGCCCGCGAGAAATCCCAGCCGCCATCGCGCGATCCGGCCGTGCTCCGCCTGGTCGCCAAAGGCGATGGCCTTGCATTGGCCGTGAAGGTCGTGCCGGGCTCGTCGCGACAACGAATCGTCGGCGCCTACGCCGACGGTATCAAGATCACGGTCCGCGCAGCGGCCGAAGGCGGAGCCGCGAATCAGGCCGTGCTGGCTGTGCTGGCCGACGCGCTCGAGATCACGCGGACGAACGTGCGGATCCTCCGTGGCCACAGCAGCCCGCGCAAGGAGGTGCTGATCTTGGGACTCTCGGCCGAAGCGATCCAGCAACGTCTCGGCGGGGCGAAATGAAGAATTCGAGCGGACCCCAGGGGGACGTTAGACGACCCCTTCGCTGCGGAAGCCGGCGATTTCGTTATTCGAGAATCCCAGCTCTGACAGGACCTCGTCGGTATGCTCGCCTAAGGTGGGAGCGCGGTGGCGGACCGAGCCTGGCGTCTCGCTCATCCGCACGGCCGGCGGCGAGACGGTCCCGCTCTCGGCGCCGGCCTGACGAGTGGACTCTTGATATAGTCCCCGCGCTCGCACCTGCGGATCCTTTAGCACCTCATCCAATTCATAGACGGGGCCGCAGGGAATCCGGGCCCGCTCGAGCTCGGCAATCGCTTCGTGACGCGTGCGAGCGCCGCACCAGGCGATCAGCACTTCGTTGATCACATCGGCATGATCCGCGCGCGATATATCGTCGTGCAGGCGCGGGTCGGCGATCAGATCTTCGCGGCCCATCAGCCGAGCCCAGCGAGCAAACATCGGATCGCCAATCGTGGGCACCAGCACCCAACCGTCGCGCGTCCGGTAGGCGTCGTTGGGCGCGGTGTAGTAGGCGGTGTTGCCCTGTCGCGGGCGGCGGATGCCCCGCATGGCGTGCTCCATCACTAGCGGCGTCATGAACATGGCGCTCGTGGCTAACAGCGAGACGTCGATCAACTGCCCCTGCCCGGTTTGCTCGCGGTGATACAGGGCGGCCATGGCGCCGAACGCCGCGTGCAGCGCGGTGCCATAATCGGCCCAAGGCACGATCGACCGCACGGGCGCCTCGGGAAAACCGGTCAGGCTCATCGCGCCGCTCATCGCCTGGGCGACGCCGTCGAAGCCCACGCGATCGCGATATGGGCCGTCCGGCCCAAAGGTCGAGGCCATGACCAGGATGATGCCTTCGTTCACGGCCCGCAGCGAGTCGTAGTCGAGCCGCAGTTTCTTCATCACGTTGAGCGGCAGGTTCACGATCACGACGTCGGCATTCCGCACCAGGCGGGTGACGATCTCGCCGGCTTGCGGATGGGCGAGATCGAGCGTCATGCCGCGCTTGTTGCGATTGACGTTCAAGAACAATCCGCCTTCGCCCAGCTCGGTCACCGGCCCCACGCCGCGATCTTCGCCACCCTCGCGGCGTTCGACGCGCACGACGTCGGCGCCGAAATCGGCCAGCATCATCGCGGCATACGGAGCGGCGATAAATCGCCCAAAATCGACGACGCGAATTCCCTCGAGTATTTGCGGCACGCTGAGTTTCCCCGAAAAGTGAAAGCCAGTAGTTTAACCAGCAGCGCGGGATTGGGCTGCCCGACCGGCGCACTTTTAGCCCCCGCAACTGCACCAATAAGGCATTTGATGGTCACAGAGTGACACACTTGCCACAAACCGTTGCCGCGGCGGGCTTTGCACGGCGAATTCGGCCCGCCTGCGGCGCGCGGCCTAGAATTGCTTTGTTGCACCAACTGCACACCCCATCCCCCCGGTCTGGGCGGAAGAAAACCCTATGGACAACCAACCCTCGCGTTTTCAACTCACGCGGCGGCGCTTCGCCTTCTGGGTCGGACTGGGTCTGTTCAATCTGTCCGACGCGCTCGGCGCCGACAGCCTCGACCGCCTGGCCGCTCTCTCGATGCGGGCTACGGAAACATCGCCCGCGGGCGGAAAGACATCGCGCGCCGACGAGACGCGCAGCAAGTCCGAGAAGGCGACGACACCTGAGCATTGGACGGCCGCGGAGAACAACACGTGGCGATGGTTCGAGCGAGAGAATTTGATCGAAGGTCGTTGGAACCTGACAGGCATCACGACGCCGATCAACAGGCACACCGGCGAGCCCTTCACCGGCCGCACCGGGTATCTGAGCGAAAGCCTGGTGCCGCTCAACGTGCGGCAGGCCGCCATGCGGGGCGGGCAGCCCGAGCATGAGGATGTCGACGCCGATGTCGACAACGGGGCGATCGAAGATGATCCGGGCGTGCCGAATGCCTGGCGTCGCGCCCGTCACGGCCGCCCGCCCAGCCGCTGGCTGCGCAGTTTGCATGCCGACGAGCTGCGCATCTGGCTCAAGACGATCGACCCGCCCGAGGCCGGCGTTAGCGGCATGACTTTTTGGGAACACCTGACCCGCGATCATTCTTTCGATGCCACTCGCATCACCGGCCTCACCGAAGACGAGCAAGCCAAGCTCCACGCTGCGGCGCATTACGGGTATTGAGGTACGGGGTGCGGTTCGCGGGCGCAGCAAGCTCGTCTTGGCCAACCGGGAGCGCCCGATAGGGAAGTGGTACAAGCTGGACTCGTGTTTGTGCAGTGCGGGGGCGCTTTTGATTGTTCGGCAAGAGGATGGTAAAATTGCCGGTAATCTGGAGGTCAGAAATGAGCAATGACAAAGCGGCCATGTCCAAAGATGAAGTAGCACATAAGCTCGCCCACGCGCACCGCGCGGTCGATCCGGGCATCACCGAAGTCTATCGGATTCTAGCGCCGGGCTGTGAAGGCAGCGAATCAGAGCCGATTAAGCTGCTGGAGATCAACCTGAGCAGCACCGCCAGCGGAATCATTCCGATTGGAATGCCCGCACACGCGCCGTCAGGTATTCCGTATCCGAGCGTCATCATGGAGATCGCTCCGGCCGAGTTCGAGGAGGTTCGTCAGGGCACGCTGCCGCTGCCGAACGGCTGGATGCTTTCTGAACATCCACTATGACCGACGCTATCCGTTGGTCGAAGGCTTTCGCCATCCAGGCTCGCTCGGATTTTTTCGCCCGGGAGCAGCTAGTGCTTGGCAAACATTTGCCGCAATGCCATCAGCTCCATTATCTTCAGATGGCCATGGAAAAGCTCGCCAAGGCTCACAGAATAGCCGGCGGCAGCTCCATCGAAGAAATCCGCAAGAGCCATGGCGGCATCGAGCGGACGATTACCACAATCATGCGGCAGGTGCTGGGCAGAACGCCGGGCACGTCAGAGAAATGGATCCTAGAACAGGTGCGCAGCCTCGCGCGGCGAATTGAACTGTTGCATCCGGCAGTCAGGGCCGGCGAGTCGGTGCCAGCAAACTGCGAGTATCCGTGGTTGGATGGCGGCGGGCAAATTCGCGTTCCGGCTGAGTACAACTTCGCGATCGATCTCACTAAAGAGACAGTGGCCGTCAAGATGCTTAAGGCAGTTTATGAAATGGCTGCCGAACTTGCCAACCAAGAGATTCCCGGCGACGACTGAGACACGGCGGTCGCAGATGATCCGGGCGTGCCGAATGCCTGGCGTCGCGCCCGTCACGGGCGACCGCCCAGTCGCTGGCTGCGCAGTCTGCATGCCGACGAGTTGCGCATCTGGCTCGCGACGATCGACCCGCCCGAGGCCGGCGTGAGCGGCATGACTTTTTGGGAACACCTGACCCGCGATCACTCTTTCGATGCCACGCGCATCGTCGGCCTGACCGAAGACGAGCAAGCCAAGCTCCACGCCGCGGCGCATTACCGGTATTGATGGTAAGCGCTTAGCCGATTGAGCCGTCGTGTCCCCAGCCGCAACGCGGCGAAATGCAATAGCCAGGGGCGACAAGCCCCTGGAAATATTGGCACCGCCGCGCCCCGTATCAGAGCCCAGCGAGGGGCAACACTAATCAACGTCGCCCTGACGATACGAGGCGAATACTTCATCCTTTGTCGTCGGAGAAATGTCCGCCTCCGTGACCTCGGTGTCGATACTTGCGTCGATCACGCCGACGGATTTCGCCCAGGGCGATTCAAACGCTTTGGCAGACTCGGGATTCCAGAATTGGCACTTCTTGGGCTCGTCACCGTTTAGAATTCTTAGACAGCTTGCGACATTATTGATCGACATAGCGGCAATGATTACGGCATGAAAGAGATTCTCAGGGCTCCAATTCCTATTTCGACGGCGGGGACGAAAGCTAATCGATTTCTCCCCGACTTTCTCGCGCTCGAAGAACGCTGCTCCGAAGATGCCTTCCGATAGACCTCGCATTGCGTCGGCGCTCGCCGGCACGCCAGGGACTTCTTCAGTCCCCACCGCAAGAACAAAGCCACCGAGGCTCCCTCGAAGGCCATGCTTCATGCTGTTGTACTCGGTCGCGAAATGTGGATTCAGAAATTCTGTCGCGAATCGAGCCCAACACTCTCCGAAGCCTTTCTGAATCCAGTCTTTTTTAGGCTCCTCGCAGCCCATCCTTGCATGCACGGTTGCGGAAATTGATTCCCAAGAAAACTGAGGCGTCCGGCTGCGGGTTAGAATGACTTCACCATTTGTGATTTTGCGAACAACTCTGGGGAGTTCAGTTCGGTACGCAAGCATCCAACCAAGTGGGCATCGTGGTGCTTGCACGGCCGATCCCAGCAACGCGAACAGCGTCTCAAGAGCTTGCGAATAGGCGAGACGTATGCTCAGGGCGGCACGGTGTTTGTTGTCGCCATCGAGATGCTCAGCGTTGCTCTCGACGACATAACGGAAATAGTGCGCATCAATTCCTTGAAGGAATTCCAGATTCTTTTCCCTCAGATGCCAGTCCCAGCAAACATACGGATTCTCGTCGACTACGAATGGAGTTCCAATCATCTCGGTGACCTCGCGACCTTGGACTCGCAATTCCAACAACCTAACAGCCAGAATGGTTAAAACCAATCTGGGCTCGGCTATACTAGTGCAATGGCCGAATCGCCCACTGATGATCGCGAGAAGTTCTTGGAGGCCGAGAAGCGGCGGCTTTACGAAGAAATACGGAACTACCCAACTCCCATTGCCGGGTGCGACCAGCAGTTCAATTATCTGCTGGAACAACAGGCACGAGTTACCGCTGAATTGAATCGCATCCGAGCGAGCACGGAAGATCGCTAGGCCCTTTCGCGCCTCGACGGCTGCTCGGAAGTCTCCCAGGGCCGGTGGCCGCTGGCTATCACAGGAGCAGGCCGTTGGCCCTCGGGAATCAGAGGGCTACCGGACTAATTCAATAGTGACAGGGGCCAGCCGTGGCACGGGGGCGAAGAGGGCTTCGAGCTGGGTGCTCGGCGCGTTGAATTTCGCGTTCGAGCGTGGCTATATTGGTCGATGTTGCGCCGGCTAAGTCGAAATCAATGCGAGGATCCACAAGATGGCGATTCCATGGTTTAAAAGATTCAGGGATAGACGCGAACTGCCCTACGTCTTGGACAAAGCGACCGCGTGGAAACTTCCGATCGAGGCGGCGGTCGCCAGTTTCAACAAGTTGGCTTTCGACGTGCGGCTGATCCCAGCCAAGGAAGGTGATCAGCCGCTGATCGCCTTCGTGTTGGCAGAGGGTCCGATGAAACACCATTTTCCCGGGGGCGTGGCCGAAACAGGGCCCAAGTTCAAGCCTGAAAAAATGCACGGCCAGGCCGCGTTGGCGCTTGACGGGCGCAAAGTGATTTACTTTGTAACTGTTTTTCTTCCAGGCAAGGTCCAGAAGATAACGAAGGACCAAAAGGAAATGGTGATCGTGCATGAAATCATTCACGCCTGCGGGATGGACGAGCACGACACCGAGGGGATCATGTACGACGTATTTCTCGCGTCGGGCAGCGGAGTGATCGAAATGGTTTCTCCCAAGGGAACTCCGGCCATGCCGCCGATACGCGTCGGCGGGACTACGGTGAGCATCATGCGAACGCTATGGCCCCCCCCGGCGAATACACAGGCGCCGTGAGGTGCTCGCTGCGGCACGGGCGGCTGCTCGGAAGTGTTTTCCGACGTGGTGACGGAGCGACCGATTGGAGCTCGCGACCAGGAGGATCGTTGGGTCCCCTCGAGTATCAGGATGCCAGATACGCACCAGGCGGCTCGAAACCAGGGCCGGTGGGTAAGAAGGAGGCCGCTGGCCCTGCCTTTCGCAGGAGCGGGCCTTTGGCTTGAATGTCTGGCGGCGCAGGCCTAGTTAGCGCATTTCCGGGACGAGTTGGTACAATCGTGGCCATTGCCAGTCTGGATCGGCTCCAGGCTGAGTCCATCTGGGAAATGTCAGTTGGAGGGACCGTGCCATGAGTACGCAGCTAATGTTCGCGACCGGGACAACCCAACAGTATCTCCGCGACGCCCGTCGCTTTCCGCGACTAGCCGCGCTTCGGCCGAGCCGATCGCGCCTGGCATTGGAATCGCTCGAACCGCGGGCCTTGTTGACTGCCAGTCCGGCCTTCGCTTCGTGCGCATGGATGGAAACACTGCCGGAATCCTATTGGATGGCGACTTGCCAGGCTGCCGAGTCAACATCATCCTGCCCGCCGGCCGCCGCCGAGACCACGTACGACGAGCAGCCCGAGTGCGAGGAGACGGTCGAGACCGTGTCGGTCCGGGGTGGCGGGTCGACGGTGTGCGTCGATTCCAAGCCGGTGTGCACGGAGCAAGAAGTGAATACCGAGGAGCAAGAATGCACACCCACGCCCTCCTGTGAGTCAAAGCGCGAGACCGAGTGCAGGAAGTCCGACTGCGAGGAGCAGCCGACGCCCCAGCAGGTACGACAAGCCGTGTACGAGAAGTTCTCCAAGCTCTTGCGGAGCGTCGGCTTCGACTGCGACTACGACGACAACTACGACGAGTGCGAAACGCCGAAGACTGATTGCGAGTCGAGCGAAAGACAGTCGAGCGGCAAGCGCTGGGAGTCGTCGTGCAACGACAATACGCCGAAGAACCGTGACGAGCGGCCGTGCGAACCACGGGAGCGCCGCTGCTACCCCGATAAGACCGAGATCTGCCGAGTCGTCGACCGCTGCTTCTCGGACCGCAGTTGGTGCGATACGGTCACTCCGGCGCGCTATCGATAGCCCGCGTCATTTTTGGTCAATCGTTGCCGCCTGCTGCGCATCACCGCTTCCGGCCAGAGGCACTTGAACAATCGCACGAGACCGTCATGCCGAGGCATGACCTACTGGACCCGACGCCGCGGCGAAAGAATCACACGATGACCGTTGAACGCACGCCGATGGCCACGGTCGCGGTGGAGTTGACAATCGGCGATCGGCGGATGGAGGCCAATCTCTCGGTGCCCGATCGGCTGATGCACCTGTCGGAGTTGCTGCCGATCGTGCAACGGGTTTCCAGTGCGATCGTCGATGCGGAGGTGGCAACCACGGCCGCCATGGGTCGCCAGGTATCGTGCAAGATGGGTTGCGGAGCGTGCTGTCGCCAGCTCGTGCCGATCACGGAAGTTGAAGCCCGGCAGATCGGTCGCCTGGTCGCCGACATGAGCGAGCCACGGCGCGGCGAGATTCGGGCCCGTTTCGCCGCGGCGCGCGCGGGGCTAGATGCGGCCGGATTGTTAGAGCGACTGGGCGCGCGATACCAATGGACGACCTCCGAGTTTCGCGAGGCTGTAAAGGACTACTTTCGCCAAAGGATCCCCTGCCCTTTTCTCGAGGACGAGAGTTGCTCGATCCACCTCGACCGTCCGGTGGTGTGCCGCGAGTATTTGGTCACGTCGCCGGCCGAGCTTTGTGCCCTCGACGATCACCAGGGAGTCGAAAAGGTGGACATGCCGGTGCGGGTTTCGACGGCGATTGCGCATCTCGATCAGCCCCAGTCCGATTCGCAATATATTCGCTGGGTCCCGCTGGTGCTGGCCTTGGAATGGGCCGATGCGCATCCGGATGAACCGCCGCCACGACCGGGCGCCGAGTTGGTGGCCGAGCTGTTCAATCAGTTGCGCAGCCAGCCGGCGGGGGCGTAAAAGGCCATTCAAAGACTGGCTACTGCTCACAGTGATTTGACGCCATCGGCACACTAACCCGACGCGCGAGCGAGGGTTCTTTTTAACGCGCCCTCGCTCGCGCGTCGGGTTAGTATCGCGGGATTCGCACTGAAAAGATGCCTGTGCTGTCTCAGGCCGACGCTCTCCATCTACCGACTCGAAGCATCAGGGGCCGATCGGTTATGATGTCGGCACTTTTAGGATGGCCAAGATTGTCGCAACTGGAGTTGTTCGATGTCCGATGTCCAACGCAGGGACTTTTTGACCGGGGCCGGCGCCGCGGCGCTTGCAGCCGCCACGACCGCAACGCTTGTCGGAACCCAAACCGCCCAAGGGGGAGACCCGAGCTTTATGAACAATGTGCCCGACCCAATCTTGGCCGGCAAGGAATTGCCGACGTTCAAATTCGCCCTCGAGAAGTCGACCGGCAAAGTCATCGGCAACAGCTTCGGCAAGGAGGCCACGGTCGAGCAACTGCCGATCTCCAAGGGAATCGCGGGCGTGTCGATGCGGATCGAGCCCGGCGCGATGCGCGAATTGCATTGGCACGCCACCGCGGCCGAGTGGGCTTTTGTCACCGAAGGTCGCGTGCGCACGACCGTCATCGAGCCGCAAGGGTATGCCGAAACGAACGACTTCGAGCCCGGCGACATCTGGTACTTTCCGCGCGGCCACGGGCATATGCTCGAGTGCCTGGGCGATAAGCCGTGTCACTTCATTTTGATCTTCGACAACGGCTACTTCTCGGAATTCGGCACGTTCAGCATCACGGATTGGCTCGGTCACACGCCCAAGCCGCTGTTGGCCAAGAATTTTGGCATAAGCGAGTCGGCGTTCGAAGGATTTCCCAAGAGCGAGGTCTACTTCGCCCGCGGCAAGCAGCCCCCGGCCGAGCCCGCCAAGCCGCTGCAAGGATGGAAGTTGCCGGCGCAGACGCACAAGCATCGGCTGTTGGCGGAGCCGCCGCACGCCGTCTTCAAGGGCGGCCGCGAATGGCGGGCCGACTCCACGCGATTTGAAATCTCGAAGACGATCACCGGCGTGGTCCTGGACCTCGAACCGGGCGCGTTGCGCGAGCTGCATTGGCATCCGACTTCCGACGAGTGGCAATATGTGATCGAGGGCCACATCAGCGTGACGATGTTCGGCTCGGGTGGCCGCTATCGGATCGAAACGCTGGAAAAAGGGGACGTCGGTTACATCCCGCAAGGATACGGCCACTCGATCGAGAACGTCGGCGCCAAGCCGTGCCGGATCCTGATTGGGTTCAACACGGGCCTGTATGAGGCGATCGACCTGTCGCAGTGGATTGCCGGCAACCCGACCGACGTGCTGGCTACGAATTTCGGCAAGCCGGCGGCCCTGTTCGACAAGTTTCCGAAGAAGGATGTGTTTATTTCGAGCAAGGAAGGATCCTAGCAGGCACCCTGGCATGATGTCCGACTCCGCGAACACGAACGAGCGAACGTTGCTGTATCTTGACGATTTGCACGTCGGCCAGCGGTTCATCAGCCGCACGCACCTGGTCGACGAAGCGCAGATATTGACGTTTGCCGGGCAGTTCGATCCCCAGCCGTTTCACCTCGATGCCGAAGCGGCGAAGCAGACGTTCTTCCAGGGACTGGCCGCGAGCGGTTGGCACACCGCCGCGATTTCGATGCGCCTGCTGGTCGAGTCCGCGCCAATTGCCGGCGGGGTCATTGGCGCCGGCGCGGAAATCAACTGGCCGAAGCCCACGCGCCCGGGTGCGATCCTGCACCTGGAAAGCGAAGTCATCGAACTGAGACCGCTCAGAACTCGCCCGGATCGCTGCATGGTCACGATGCGCAGCGAAACCATCAACCAGACTCGCGAGATCGTGCAAGTGCTGGTGTCGAAGCTGGTGGTGCCGCGGAAGATTGCGCCGGAGTGATGCCGGTTGCGAACCGACGTGTTGCAAAGCTGCGATGGCATCGTTCCCACACGGGCCGTTGACCCACCAAGGCACGACAGGTATCGTTGCCTCCATTCCTTTCCTGGCCTTCATCTTCGTCTCTTCTCCGTGCTCGTTGTGCCTTGGTGGTTCAATAGCCCTTCAACTGACGGAGGTTAACCACAACGACACAAAGGACACGGAGACGAAAGGAAATGAGCGCCCGTCGCGACGGCTAACAACCGGGAATAGTCAAACCACTGGCCGTTGGGAGTTTTGTCGCGCTTTTTCTTGAGCCAGCCGCCCGGACAGCATACGATTGTGCGAAGAGCCGAATTGCCGCGCCGGTCGACATGGCGCGGCGGTTCGACGGCCCTGTCACAATCGCTCGCAGGCGGCGGAGAACTTTGGATGTGCAAATTGGGTGCGATACTTGCCGCGATCATTTTCTCGTGTGTGTTCGGTTCCGCGGCAATCGCGGCCGATATCAAGACCACGCCGCTGTACGCCCGCATCAAAGCCTCGCTCGATGCCGTGCCGGCGATCGATACGCACGACCACCTGCGGCCGTTTACCGAGATACCCAACCAGGACGACACGGATCGCGGGAGGGGAGTGACGCTGCACAGCATCTTTGCCGGCAGCTATTTTGGCGGCATCCACCGGCTGTCGCAGTGGCCGGCCGGCAAGTCGTTTGACGAGTGGTGGAAAGTCGCGAGCCACGATTTCGACAACGCCCGCGCGACCAGTTCCTATCGCTACCTGCTGCCGGCGTTTCGCGATTTGTACGGCGTCGATTTCGACACGATCACCGACGAGCAGGCCCGGCAATTGAACGATCGTATCTTCGCCAACTACAAGGACGACAAGTGGCTCAACGACGTCGTCACGCGCCGCGCCAACATCGAGCTGATGTTCGTCGACTCCTATTGGGCCCGGCTGCAATTCGCCCGAGCGTATCAATATTCCGTGCCGCTATTGAACGTGACCGAGATCATGAGCGGCACGCATCGCGGTCACTTCAGCGATTCGGACAGCCCTTACTCGTACGCCGAACAGCGCGGAATGAAGATCGAAACCCTGGACGATTACCTGGCCGTCGTCGAGAAGCTGTTTGTCGATGCCGTCGCCGCCGACGCGGTCTGTCTGAAATCGACGCAGGCCTATCAGCGCACGCTGCGTTACGAAGACGTTCCCAAGCCGCGCGCCGAGGTCGCTTTCGGCAAGTCGGCCGACAAGTTGACGCCGGAGGAATTGAAGGATTTCCAGGATTTCATGTTCTGGCAGGTCTTGAAGCTGAGCGCCAAGTACGAGCTGCCGTTTCAAATCCACACCGGGCACGGCCGGCTGCAGGGTTCGAGCCCGATGATGCTGGTGGACGCGATCCAGGCCAACCCGAAAACGAAGTTCATCTTGTTCCACGGCGGGTTCCCTTGGATCGGCGAAACCGGCGCCATCGCCATGCGGCATCGCAACGTGTGGATCGATTCGGTATGGCTGCCGACGTTGAGCTATACCATGGGCAAACGCGCCTACCAGGAGTGGCTTGAAGTGATGCCGTCCGATCGCCTGATGTGGGGCGCCGACACCGTGCAGGCGGAGGGCATTTACGCGGCCACCGAGTTTACGCGACAATGCCTGGCCGAGGCGTTGGCCGAGAAAGTCGAGCGCGGCGAGCTGCGCGAAGATCATGCGCTGCGAATCGGCCGCCAGATTCTCCGCGACAACGCGCTGAAGCTGTTTCCCAAGCTCAAGCGGCAACTGTGGCGCAAGGATGTTCCGGCCGTCACAGCCACGCAATGACCGACCGAGTTGACCAAATTTCGCCTCCTCGAGCCTTTCCGAGAACTGTCGGGGACTGTCCCGATTTTGCGGTGCCCTGGGAACAAAATGGGACTGTCCCCTTCTCCGGGTCAGTTCTCGGATAGGCACTTAACCTGTTGTCACCTGGCTGAACGACCATGGGCATCTACAGCGACTATATCTTTCCGCACCTGCTGGAGTTCGCGCTCGGCCGCGGCTATCCGATGAAATATCGCAACCGCGCGCTCGAAGAGGCCCGCGGCGAAGTGCTGGAGATCGGCTTTGGCACGGGCCTGAACCTGTCCTGCTATCCGCGCGGAGTCACGCGATTGACATTGATCGACCCGGCCAAGCACCTGTCGCGAAAAGTGGCCCGTCGCATCGCCGCCGCCGGATTTCCGGTCGAGATGGCGCACCTGGACGCGGCTCGGCTGCCCTTCGAGCCCGAGCGATTCGACACCGTCGTTTCCACCTGGACGCTCTGCACGATCCCGCAAGTCGAGGCCGCGCTGGTCGAAGTGCGCCGCGTGCTCAAGCCCGACGGGCGGTTTTTGTTCCTCGAGCACGGGCGCAGCGCCGACGAGAAAGTAGCCCGGCGGCAAGACCGTTGGAATTCCGTGCAGCGCGTGGTGGGCTGCGGCTGCAACTTGAACCGGCCGATCGATCGCCTGATCGAGTCCGCCGGCCTGCGCGTCGATCGCTTAGAGCGCTTCCTGATGCCGAAGTCGCCGCGCATCACCGCCGACCACTACCTGGGCAGCGCAGTAGTGGGCTAGCGCATCGGACCTTAAACAAAAAGTCCACGTTGCATGCGCCTTTCAGCCTTCTTTGCGCCTTTGCGTGAGCTTTTGCTGTTTAGGGATGGCTCACGCAAAGGCGCAAAGGCGCCAAGAAGGGAGAGGAAGACAGGCGACAGGGAAGAAACGATTTATTTCTCTTCGCCCGGCCGATAGCTCTTGATCAATTGGGCCTGGATCTCGGCATCGGTGAAGGCGACTCGCTTCATCTTCCCGGCGGCAAACAGGGCCGCCTGGTCGCTATAGTGCGGCGAGCCCTCGACGTCACTTTGGCTGTAGGCCAAAACCGTGTAACCCTTGGGCGGCTGGCTGAACTCGACGGCGAAGACAAAGCTGTCGCCCGTGTTGGCCACCAGCTTGCCATCGGTGTCCTTGCGGAAACCGAGCACGCGGAAGCAGCCCATCGTGCCGGGCCCGCCGCTGATGGGCAGATCGACCGAGCCCTTGCGAATGCGATGGGCCTCGCCCCAAGTCACATCCGCACGGCCGAACGAGCTGGTGACATCCGCGAGCGCCTCCAGAAACAGCTTGAGCGCCCGCTCAGGCTCGGCCAGCCCGCGCGGCGTTGCCGTGGGCTCGGCGGCGCTCCAGCGAACCGCGAACAGATTGGGCCGCTTGTCTTTCTCGGAGTAGCGTTCCCACCAGTTGGCGAACAGCGTGCCGCCGCGACTCTCGAGCTTCACCGTATTGTCCCAATCCTCCAACGCCCTGGCGGCCGCTTCCAACTCCGAAGTCGGCTGGCTCGCTCGGATCAATGCGATCAGATCGGCCTTCACCCGCTCACCCAGCAACATCGCCGGGCTGAACTTCGAATCGCGGACCTCTTCCAGCGTGAATTTGCGGTCATTATGCACCAATCGCAGGCTGTGCTGGGTGCGCAGGCTGACGTCGTTCGGCTGCATGTGCGGCGGGAACTTGGCCGGGTCGATTGGCGCGTGCAGGTTGGTGAAGAACGGGGGCGAATTGCAGTTCTGCACGTATCCGCCCGGCGGATTGACCAATTGCGGCAGCTCGTCGGTCTTGTGAAATGCCGTCCAAATCTCCGAGCTGCGCGCGGCAGGTTGCGCCGTCGCCTTGTTCGCCGGATGCGGCAAATTCGGCACCGTGCCGTTCCAGATATAGAAGATGTTGCCCACGTGGTCGGCGTAGCAGATGTTGAACATCGGCACCTGGTTCATCGCCACAGCCTGGCGAAACTCGGCAAAGTTCTTGGTCTGCGTCATCCGCAGCCACTGCTCATAGGCCCGATGGTTTTCGTAACAGGCGCTGCGCAGCACATATACCTTCGTCTCATTGCGATGCACGACCGGGCCCAGCGGCGTGTGCCAGAAGGTGCGCGTCTCGGCTTTCATCTCGCTGCCGTCTTGCTTGGCGGCTTGCTTGATTTGAAGCGTCACCTCGTCGCGCTCCAGCGGCACCGAACCGCCGTCGAACAGATAGTGGTCGGCCGCCTTGGGATCGACGTCGAGCTCGTAGATCTCGTCCAGGTCGGGCCCGTTGACCGTGTGCGACCAGCCCAGGTGCTCGTTCCAGCCACTGGTCAGGATCGGCCGGCCGATGAACGTCGAGCCGTAAAAGTTGAGCTTGCCCGGCACCGTCATGTGGGCTTCGTAATAGGTCGACACCGGGGCCCAGGGCTGGTGCGGGTTGCCCATCAGCAGGGCCCGGCCCGACTGGCTGCGGCTGGGGGCGAAGGCCCACATGTTCGAGCCGATTTCGGCCGCATCAGCATCGTCCCATTCAGGGTCGGCCGCCTCGCTGTTGCCGTCCAGCATGGCCGCATCGACCGTTGTCGCGGCGACGCCCTGCGACTTCAAAAAGTCTTTCAAGATGTTGTTGCGGTTGAACGCGAACCGCATCACGCCAGCCAGGCCGTAGGCCGCCACGTCGTGTCCCGTCACCGTGGGCGTCCACGCGGGCACGCTCGCGCGGTGGCGATCGACGTAATAGTTCAGCCCGGCCGCGAAACCCTCGACCATCGCCCGATAGTCGCCGTCGAGCTTGTGGTAGTTGGCGACCGCGCGCTGGTGGATGCGATAGTGGCGGCTGAAAAAATCGGCTTCGAGCTGCTTGTTGTTCTCGCCCGGGCCGAGCGACTGCGACAGAGTTCCGCGCGTTTCCAGAATTCCGCGCATGACGTTGATCAGGTGGTCCTCGGCCTGGCAGTAGCCGAATCCGAACGCGGCCGCCTCGAGCGTTTCGCCCTGGATATGCGGCACGCCGTATTGCGTGCGGCGAATTTGCACCTGCGCGGCGAGTGTTTTGGCATCGGCGGCGTGAGCGACTTGTGCGTGGTGCGGCCAGGCTGCCTGCGCCACGAGTGCGATTGAGAGAACGAGCAGGCGAGCGTTCCATGGAGACTGATGGACCGGCATGTTGCACCTTCGTGGCGTCGATTGGGGCTGTTCGGCCGAGTTGATTCGCGCGGCGACCTGTCGCAAGGCGCAGCTTAATCGTGCGCCCGTCGCGGATCAAGGAAATGGGCGAATAGCGAGGGTTCAATGATCAGTGATCAGTGGTCAGTGGTCAGTAAGAGGACGCGGACCACTCCAAGCGGCTCGCCATCTCGTTTCCCCAACTGACCACTAGCCACCGACCACTGACCACTCCGTTTGCCTTCCGTTACCAGCCCCCAATCCCCAGCCCCCAATCCCTACTGGGCATCTCCCACCTCCCCGGCTACGATAAACTTCTTGATCGTCCAATCCCGGGCCGGATGGCGAAATTGGCAGACGCACGGGACTTAAAATCCCGTGGAGGGAAACCTCCGTGCGGGTTCGATTCCCGCTCCGGCCATGAACCGAGGGGACGGGAGAAAAACAACGGCTCCCGTCCCCCTTTATTTCTTCGAGCAATTGCGCTGAAAGCTAAACCGCCGGATTGTGTGCGGCTAAATGCTGGAGGATGGCCACGGCGAGCGGTCCGTCATCACCAGACATTGAGGCGGCCATCAAAACTGAATAGGGGCTGTCTGGCCTTGGGTGTATTCGGCATTGGGCTGGCACATTAAAACGCAAAAGGCCCCACGCCCACATCAGTCGCGACACGCGTCCGTTCCCATTGATGAAAGGATGGATCCGAATGAAGCCACCGATCAAGCCAGCGAGCACGATCGCTACCTGTTGACTTCGTTCTGAGGGTGTCAAGTTAGACCATCGAACCTCCGTCGTGGACAAACTAAGGCGAATTCGACGGAGAAGAACCTCCATTCGGCCAACGACCAAGCGGAACGGACAGCCCGCAATCATTCCCACCTGGTTGTCGATTCCTAGGCAAGCTCGCGTGGGATCGTCCTGCCGGAATTCGCCAGCGTAGTAATCGATGGGCGTCAAGCCATCGAACATGGATTTGTGCCACACACGCAGTTCCCGATCAGTCAAATACGCTTGGGTGGCGCTAACGCGAATTGTCGCGTAAGCAGCACGGAGGCCAGATCGGAACTGGACTTCGAGATCAGCGGGAACGTCTTCTACCCAATCAGGGCAGGTTGTTATTGTCGAACGCGTCGCCGTCATCATTTACCAAGGCGTCGAGGTCAGACGGGGCAATGGATTCTTTGACGGAGCCAGCCTGCCGGTGGATGAAATGACGGCCCGCGCGCTCGAGTACGTCGGCAAGATCCACGTTCATTGACAGCGCGGCAGCCTCCATGTCGCGCTGGATCTTGCCGGGATTGAAGATTCCTATTTTTGAAGGCACCAAATACCGTTCGAAGGTCTCATCAAAGGCGCGTTTCAGCAACAACCTCAGGCTTTGTCCGTCCGCTCCAATTGCTTCAGCAGTCCCCGAAAGAGGAGCCCGTTCAACTTGGGACGCGACAGTGTCGGCAACAATTGCAGGCATTATTCAAATAGACTCCGCGTTTTGTCAGTCAAGCAGGATTCGAAGGCTTCATTCTTCCTGACGTGTAGCACTTCAAAGAAATCCCAAATTTCGTGTTCGGTCTGAGGGACTTCCTTTTCACGATACAGGTCAATGTCGAGGATGATGGTAACAGACTCAACATACCCCGGATCGATCATGCCCTGGTTCAGATTCAGTACACTTAAGATGTCGGTCTGCGGTATGATGAGTTGCATCGCAAAACGGGCGAGCGTGTTTTGTTGCAAATCCTTCGATACATCCGGGATTGTCTTGAAGTAATCTGAAAGCTCGACTCTTGGGAGATTGAGTTCGATCCGATTGATGTATCGTACCGCCAATCGCGTAATCGTCGGTGGCGAAAATCGAGTTCGAAAATCTTGCCACAAACTACGGGCTTCATCCCGAAAGGGCTCCCAGGAGCCGTATGGGGCGAGCCGACTTAGAGCAAAACCGTTCCTTCGAACCTGGAACACACGCGACTTGTCCGCACTCTCACATTGATAGCCGATCAGTTGCCGATTTGCAGAAGATGACGCCGTGTCGTCAGAGATCTCGAACCTTGCTTCGCCCTGCCAAAGATTCTTCCGTGCTGGATACTCATCGCTGCGATCGCCCTGCATGGCCGCGAGAGCAACGTCCTGCACTAACGACGGCACTTCGGCGTGCATGTCGATTATTGCTTCAACGATTGGAGCGCGTGGATAATGTCGCGTCATTTGCAGGGGCATCCTAATCTTAAGTCTAGCTCAAATCAATCGCGTTGGCACAAACGGGTGCGATCATGGATTCTGGCGGTTAGGCGGCGGTGGACCAGTAAGTTTGCCATTGGTCGGCGTATTTGAGGGCACAGAGGCCAGCCATGCGATTGGCACGATCGGTTTGCCAGCGAGCCCCGGTTTGCTTGAGTCGGC
>JANNQN010000180.1:0-49066 GCA_031400775.1 Planctomycetia bacterium
CAGCCAGGAAGAGCTCGAAAAGCAATTCGCCGAGACGATGTCGGGGGCCACGCTGATCGGCAACTTCACGATCGTGGGCCTCAAGAGCGACAAGCCGCTAAGAGAAGACCGCTACACGCTCGGCACAGTGAAGAAGATCAAAGACGACTTGTGGTCGTTCGAAGCTCGCATCACTTATGGCGATCACGACGTCAAGCTGCCGCTGGCGCTGCCCGTGAAATGGGCCGGCGACACGCCCATGATCTCGGTCACCGACGTGACCTTCCCGGGCCTGGGCACCTATTCGGCCCGCGTGCTGGTCTATCGCGATTGGTACGCCGGCACCTGGCATGGCGGCGACCACGGCGGACAAATGTTCGGTCGCATCGAGAAGGCTGGCGCCAAGCCGGCCGAAAAATCGCCGGCGAAATAAAGCGCGCGATCACAAACCCTAGCGCCGGCTCACGACTTCGCCGGGGCATAGAGCATCACGGCGGCGGCCAGCGCCAGCGCCGCGGTTTCGACGCGGAGAATGCGATTGCCCAGGTCGACAATCCGCCAGCCACTAGCGCGCGCCGCGGCGAGTTCGGCCGGCGCCAGTCCCCCCTCGGGGCCGACCACCAAGCTGACTCCGCGCAAAGCAGAACCCCTTTGCAGGATGGAGCCCAGCACGTCGTGGCATTTCGCTCCGCCAGGGTGAGCCACCAGCCGCGCTTCGTCGTCGGTGGTGTCGGTTACGAAGTCCAACAACCGCACGCTGTCGCCGATCTCCATCAGCCGGTTGCGGCCGGACTGCTTCGAGGCTTCGATCACGGTCTGTCGCAACCGGACCGAGGCGGCGCTCGTTTCGCGGTCGTTGCTGCGCTCGGTCTCCAAGGGAACCAGCCGGGCCACGCCCAGCTCGACCGCCTTCTCGACCAGCCAGCGGCGGCGATCCCCCTTGGGCAAAGCGACGGCCAGCGTAAGCGGCAGCGACGATTCGCGATCGACCTCGTGACGCGAGATCACGCTCAAGCCGACGTCCGAGCGCCCCACCTGGTCCACGCGGCAGAGGAACTCCTCGCCCAGGCCGTCGAACAGCGTGATCTGGTCTCCAACCTTGCCACGCATTACGTGAATCAAATGATGCGCCTCGGTCCCAACCAGCCGGGCCTGTGAGCCATCAATCGGAGTTTCGACAAAATAGCGATCGGACATGGACGCTCGGGCGACACCTCGTTTGACTCAAGCGGTCGGACCAATTCTACCGAAGATGACAAAGATGCGGTATCGTCCCGCCGCGTGCTAGCACGCGCCGCCAGAGCGCACATGAGACTCCTTTATGTATCAATCCTACTGGGGCCTCGGCCAAGCGCCGTTTCGAGGCAACCTCGATCCGCGCTTTTTTCACCAGGGGCCGACCCACGAAGAGGCGCTGGCCCGCTTGCAGTTTCTCGTCGACGAACACCGCACGCTGGGATTGTTGCTGGGAGAGGCCGGAACCGGAAAGTCGTTGATCCTCGAAATTTTCGCCCGTTCGCTGGGCCGCGTCGGCCGGCAATCGGCCAAATTGAGCCTGACAGGACTGGACCCGCACGGATTTCTCTGGCAGTTGGCCGGGCAGTTGGGCATCGAGTCGGCCTCGACCGCCAGCACTTTCGCCTTGACCCGGGCCGTTACCGATCACATCGCGGCCAACCGCTATCAGCAGCGGGCCACGATCCTGCTGTTGGACGACGCCGACACGGCACGCCCGGAGGTCAGCGACCAGATCGTCTGGCTGGCGCAGCTCGACACCTCGCGCGACGCGCGGCTGACGATAGTCCTGGCCGCGCAACCAGAGCGCTTGTACAAGCTGGATACACGGCTGTTGGAATTGGCCGATCTGCGCATCGACCTGGAAGGCTGGGACGCCGACGACACGGCGGCGTTCGTGAAGCAGGCGCTGGCCAAGGCGGGCCGCACGACGCCGATCTTCAGCGAAGTGGCGCTAGTGCGCTTGCACGAGCTGACCGGCGGCGTTCCGCGCCGCATCAAGCAACTGGCCGATCTGGCCCTGTTGGCCGGCGCCGGCGGAAATATGGCCCAGATCGAACCCTCGACGATCGACTCTGTCTATCAGGAGCTGGGCGTGGTCAGCGCCGATGGCCCCCAGGCCGAGTTCGTGCGGCGATAGCGGTGGCGGCCCCGCCCCGAAGTGGACCCGCCTCTATTGCCATAAGCCGTTAGCCCGCTAGCCGATCTGGTAATTCCCCGGGCCGCGGGTAAAATATCCAGTGAGCGTTCTTGCCACCTGATCCATTCGGTTACGAGGTTCCCGCGTGTCCAAAGCAGCCGTTGTCGCTTCCGGTTCCCCGGTCGAAGAGACCGTGGATTTGAAGGATCCGATGGTGGCCGCCATCCTGGGCTGGCTGATCCCCGGGCTGGGACACATCTACCAGGGCCGCACCGGCAAGGGCGTGCTGTTCATGGTTTGCATCCTGAGCACGTTCTTCTTTGGCCTGTTCATCAGCGACGGCAAGGCCGTCTATGCCTGGTGGAGTCCGGACGATTGGCGGCTCCCCTATATGTGCCAGTTGGGGGTGGGCTTGCCGGCCACGCCGGCGCTCGTGCAAAGCTACCTGGTGCGAAACGGCCGCGAGCCGATTTTCGGGGGCGTGATGGCGCCGCCGGCCGACTCAAGAGAATTGGACAGTTGGTACAAAGAACTGAACCGCTATTTGGAATTGGGAATCGTCTACACGATGATCGCCGGACTGCTCAACGTTCTGGCGATCTACGACGCCTGGGGCGGCCCCGTGCAGCTCGAAGAAGAGCCGTCGGGCAAGCCCGATGGGCAACCGGCCAAAAGCGGCGGTTAGCGACAGGAGCAATTTATGGCTGGTCTTCTTCCCTTGGCCGCGATCAACATGATGTGGTTCGCCTTGCCGCTGGTCGTGTCGATCAGCCTGGTCTACTCGGCCACGCGCCACGAAGCGATGCCCTCGATCCTGTCTCATTCGCTCCGATTGGGCTTGATGATCGGGCTGTTCATGGTCGGCATCATGGCTCTGTTGGCGCTACTGTCTTGGCAGCTATAACGGCCGGCGTTTTGGCCTGGCAGCTTTAGCGGCCGGCATTCTGGGCTGCCTGCTTTTCTTTCGGCCCAGTTTCTACAGGAAAATATCGATCCGCAGGCTCTCGCCTGGGGCCACCGCGTAGGAATCGAAATCCGTCACGCCGGCCTCGCGCAGCACCTCGTCGTCGATGAAAAAATTGCCTGTACACTTGCGGCTCTCGCGGGTCAGGATCGCGTAAGCGGCGTCGGCCATGATCTCGGGCTTGCGGGCGTGGCGAATCGCATCGCTGCCGCCGAGCAGGTTTTGCACCGCCGCGGTGGCGATGGCCGTGCGGGGCCAAAGCGCGTTGACGGCCACGCCCTGCTGGCGAAATTCCTCGGCCATTCCCAGCACGCACATGCTCATGCCGTACTTGGCCATAGTGTAGGCCGCGTGGTGCGCAAACCAGCGCGGCTCCATCGAGAGTGGCGGCGAGATATTGAGTATGTGCGGGTTGGCGGCCTTGAGCAGATGCGGCAGGCATACCTTCGAGGTCAGGAACGTGCCGCGCGCGTTCACGCCATTCATCAGGTCGAAGCGTTTGATCGGCGTGTCGAGCGTGCCGGTGAGACTGATGGCACTGGCGTTGTTCACCAGGATGTCGATGCCGCCGAAGGTCTGCACGGCCTTGTCGACCGCGGCCTGAACCTGCTCCTCGAAGCGGATGTCGGTAATGCAGGCCAACGCGTTTCCGCCGGCGGCTTCGAGCTCTTGCACGGCCGTGTAGACGGTGCCTTCGAGCTTGGGGTGCGGCTCGGTCGTCTTGGCGGCAACTACGATGTTCGCGCCGTCGCGCGCGGCGCGCAGCCCGATTGCTTTGCCAATGCCGCGGCTGGCGCCGGTGATGAAGATTGTTTTTCCTTTGAGATTGGCCATGTCTAAATCCTGCGCGGTTCGTGGAATGATTGTGGTCGGTTTGCGGCGTCATCCTACTGCAAGCCGATTGGCGGCGGCAAACAGGTCGCGATTCGATCGCCGCATGAGCGGTGTAAGCGCCATGCGCGGCACGGGGCGACGGGGCCGAGGCCGGGCGTCCGATGCTGCCGCCGCGGCCACAATTAGAGCCCCCTCGGTCATCCGAATCGGTACATTCGCGCCAAAACGCCCCTCTAATGAGGCGACCGGCCGGCGGAGTGCCGCCGGCAGCCCCGCGGTCGTTGACTCATTTTCCTAAGCCATTTACAGTAAATATCTTGCCGTGAGTGTTGTGGCTCTGCGCCAGGTGAACGCAAGGACTGTGAGGAATCGTGGCTGAAAAGGCTTGGGGCGGTGTTTTTGAAGAGGCGACGGACCGTCGTGTCGAGAAGTTCACTGAAAGTGTGAGCTTCGATCGCCGCCTTTATGCGCAGGACATCGCTGGATCCCTGGCCCATGCCCAGATGCTGACCAAAGTCGGCCTGCTCACCCCCGCGGAATGCCAGCAGATTGAGCAAACTCTTAGCGACGTCCGCCAGGAAATTGAGCAAGGACGGTTTCCTTTCAGCACCGAGCTGGAAGACATCCATATGCATGTCGAGCGGGCGCTCGTGGATCGCCTGGGCGACGTGGGCCGCAAGCTGCACACCGCCCGCAGCCGCAACGACCAGGTCTCGACCGACCTGCGGCTATGGGTTCGCGATTCGATCGACACCATCGACGCGCGGATCGTGGCCCTGCAGCGCGCCTTCGTGGGCCGTGCCGAACAGGACGCCGATTGCATCCTGCCGGCTTACACGCATTTACAGCGCGCCCAGCCCGTGCTGGCGACGCACTATTGGTTGTGCTACTGCGAAAAACTGGAACGCGATCGGGGCCGCCTGGCCGGTTGCCGTGCGCGGGCCAATGTGCTGGCGCTGGGCGCCGCGGCCGTGGCCGGCACGAGCCTGCCGATCGACCGCGACGATGTCGCCCAGCGATTGGGCTTCGGCGCCGTGGCGGCCAACAGCATGGACGTGTCGAGCGATCGCGATTTCGTGTTGGAGTTCGCCTTCTGCTTGGCGCTCGTCGCCGAGCACCTGAGCACCTGGGCCGAGGAGTGGGTGCTGTGGACCACGGCCGAATTCGATTTCATCCGCCTGCCGCAAGCCTTTTGCACCGGCTCGTCGATCATGCCGCAGAAAGTCAATCCCGACGTGCTTGAGCTGGTGCGCGGCAAGACGGCGCGCGTGATCGGCAACTTGACGTCGCTGCTGGTGCTCATCAAGGGACTGCCGCTGGCCTACAACCGCGATCTGCAGGAAGACAAGGAACGAATCTTCGACTCGTTCGACACGGTCAACGCCTGCCTGGAGATGGCCGCGCTGGTCGTGGCCGGCGCCGAATTGAACCGCAAGAGCATCGCCGAGCGGCTGGATCGAGGACACCTGGATGCCACCACGCTGATGGAGCACCTGATCAGCCGAGGTATGGCGCAGCGAACGGCCCACGGCGTCGTCGGCAAGCTGGTGCGCAAGGCGCTCGACCAGAACGTCCGGCTGGCGGACCTGCCGCTCGAGGATTTTAAGGCCGTCGACGCGTCGCTGGACTCGAAGGTGTACGACGTCTTGGGCGTCGAGCATGCGATCGGCGCGTTTGTCAGCTACGGCTCGACGGCGCCGGCGCAGGTCGCCGAGCAATTGTTGAATTGGAAACAGAAATTGAGCGCCAGTCCGCTCGTTTGATGGCCTAGCGCAGGAGACCGTTGGTTATCGGCTACGGAAGGCCAGACAGTCACGTCCACAACTTGATTGGCACGCTTCACAATTTGATTGGCTTCCCATGCGATACCACGATTGCAAACTGAAATGGCTGCCGCTTGCCGCGGCGTGCTCGTTGTTGTTGGCCCTTGGCGGCATTGCGGTCGCGCCGCTGGGCGCGCAAGAGGCGGCCGAAGAGGCGCCGGCGGAAGAAATGCCCGCCGAGGATGCAACCGCCGACGAACTGATGGCCGAGGAACCGGCCGCCGAAGAGCCGGCGCTCGACGAGCTTCCGGCCGATGAAGCGCCCAAGCCGAGCGAAAAGCCCAAGCCCGCGGGCGACGAAGGGGAATCGACCGAAGCGGCGCTGCCCGAGGATCCGGCCGTGCAGGCCGTGCTCGAATCGCATCCTCAGACGCCGGCTGAGTTGTTGCGCGCCATCGACATCCTGGTCGATCTTAATCAGGCCGCGCTGGCCAAGTCCTTCGTCGAACAGTTGAGCAAGAAGCAACTCGATTTGGCAGCCAAGGCTGCCCTGGCCGCACAGTTCAATTCCGCCAAATTGCTCAAGCTGGCCCGCAACGAGGAGCTGGCGCCGGCGCTCGGCACGCTGGTCGACGACATCCTCAAATCGGCCGAAACGTTTCGCCGCGATCCCCAGCGGTTGGCCGAATGGGCGGCCCACCTGAACGATCCCAACGAAACAGTTCAGGCGCAAGCCGTGTTGGCATTGTTGCGGGCGCGCGAGGCCGCCGTGGCGCCGCTGGTCGCGATACTGGCCGTCGCAAAACGCACTGGCGAGCACGTGATGGCTAAACGGGTGCTGGTGCAACTGGGCGATCTGGCGATTCAGCCGTTGTTGGGCGTGCTGGAAAGCCCCGACGCGCAACTCAAGACACAAGTTATCGAAGTGCTCGGATCGCTGCGCGCGGCAGATGCCACTGCGGCGCTTTTGGCGCCTTCCATCTCCCCGGCCGGCACGCCCGAGCTGCGGCAAGCGGCGGCGCGAGCGCTGCAAAATATCGGCCAACGGGCACCCACGGCGCCCGAGGCCATGAAGCTGCTGGAGCATGCCGCGCGGCTCTCGCTCGAGCGATCGCGCGACGCGAGTCTGGAATCGGCCGCTGGGGCCGAGGTCTGGCACTGGAACGCGAAGCGCGGGCAGAGCATGCCGATCCAGTACGATACGACCGGCGCGGCGCTGGCCACGGCGGCGCGGCTATCTCGCGATTTGTATCGGCTCGATCCCAACGATCCTACCCGGCGGCGGCTGTATCTGACCACGCTCTTGCAAGCCGCCAAGTTCCGCAACGGTTTGGACAAGCCGCTGCCCGCCGGCGCCGGCACGGCGCATGCGGTGGCCGCGCATTTCGGACCGCACGTCGTTCAAGATGTGCTCGTCGACGCCATGGCCAACAACTATATTCCGGCCGCCACGGCGGCAGCCGAGATTCTGGGCGATATCGGCAGCGCGGCCCTCTTGGCGGACGCCGGCTCGTCGTCCAGCCCGTTGGCGCTGGCGGCTCAGTCGGCCGACCGCCGCCTGCGCTTCGCGGCCATTCGCTCGATTCTGAAGTTCAAGCCCAGCGAGCCTTTCGCCGGTTCGAGCCACGTGGCCGACGGCCTGGGATTCTTTGCCAGTTCATACGGCGTGCCCCGGGTGCTGGTCGTGCATCCGCGCAGCGACGAGGGTCAGAAAATCGCGGGACTGGCCGCGGAACTGGGTTTCGACGCCGATCTGGCCACCAACGGCCGTCAGGCCTTCGAGTTGGCCACGCGCTCGCCCGACTATGAGTTGATTTTCATTCACTCGGCCATCGACCGGCCGCGGGTCGACGAGCTGGTCGCGCAACTGCGACGCGATCGCCGCACGGCGCTATTGCCCATTGGGCTCATCGCGCCCTTGGACGATCTCGATCGGTTGGAGCGCTTTGCGCGCAGCGTGCCGCGGGCTCAGGCCTTTCTGCAACCGCGCAAGCCCGAGGAAATGAAAATATTTACCGACGAAGTGCTGGCCCGCGGTGGGCGCTATCGCCTGAGTGCCGCGGAGCGCAAAGCGCAAGCCGCCGCGGCGCTCGATTGGCTGGCAACGCTAGGCGATCAGTCGCAAAGCGTGTTCGACATACGGCGCCAGGAACCGGCCGTGGTGCAGGTCTTGTACGCGCCCGAGTTGAGCGCGGGGGCCGCGACGGTTCTGGGGCAACTGGGCACCGCCACCTCGCAGCGCAGTCTGCTGGAGTTGGCCGATCAGACGACCCAGCCACTGGCGGCCCGCCAGGCAGCGGCCGCCGCCTTCCGCCGCAGCGTGAGTAAGTACGGCATCTTGCTCACTCGCCCGGAAGTCCTCGAACAATATTCCCTCTACAACGCCAACGAGGGACGCGACCCCGATATCAACAGCGTGCTGGGATCGATCTTGGATACGATCGAAAACAAAGGCGACTCGGCCAGCAACGAACCCTGACGGAAAACGTCCCTGCGCTCGCGCGCAATCGATTCATGAGCAAGTCTCTACGTGCCTTCGAACAGAACGCCTCGGGGCCGCCGATACCGGGCCTGATCGGCTCGAGCCCGGCCATGCTCAAGGTCTATGACCTGACGCGGCAGGTGGCGCGTTCGAATGCATCGGTGCTGCTGTTGGGCGAAACCGGCACAGGCAAGGAACTGATCGCAAAGGCCGTGCACCAGACCAGCCTCCGCGCCAGCGGCCCGTTCGTGCGCGTCAATTGCGGCGCGCTCAGCGAAAGCCTGCTGGAGAGCGAATTGTTCGGTCACGTGCGCGGCTCGTTCACCGGCGCGCTGGCCAATCGGACCGGCCGGTTCGAAGCGGCCCACACCGGCACGATTTTTCTGGACGAGATCAATTCCACCACGCCCAAGCTGCAAGTCAAGCTGCTTCGCGTGCTGCAAGAACGTGAATTCGAGCGGGTCGGCGATACGCAAACCGTGCGGGTCGACACGCGCGTCGTGGCGGCCAGCAATCGCGATTTGCTGAGCGAGGTCGAGGCCGAACGGTTCCGCGAAGACCTGTACTATCGCCTCAACGTCGTGCCGATCCACCTGCCGCCGCTGCGGGCGCGTCCCGAGGACGTGGCCGAGCTGGTCGGCCATTTTCTGGCGGTATACAACGAAGAGAACGACCGCTACGTGATGCACATCGAGACCAAGGCGCTCGAAGCCCTGCAGAATTATCATTGGCCCGGCAATGTCCGCGAGTTGCAGAACTATGTCGAGCGAGCCGTGGTCATGGCCGTCGGCGACGAGTTGACTTGCGATCTGCTGCCCGAGGCCGTGTTGCGCGGCCCGAAGACCCGAGCGGCGGGCCGCCCCCGCGCCGCCGATCTCGAAACGCTGACTTACGAATTGGTGCAACAGGGCTTAAGCGCGGCCGGACCGCGGGAAGACAATTTGCACGCCAAGGTGGTCAACCGCGTGGAACGTGAGCTGATCGCGCAGGTGATGACTTCGTGCGAGAGCGTGCAGACCAAGGCGGCGACCAAGCTGGGCATCAATCGCAATACGCTGCACAAGAAGCTCAAGGAATACGGCCTCGACAGCGACCAGTAGGTGCGTCGTAACTTCGTCCGCCCTGCGCCGGCGCACATCAAAAGCGCCGCGTGAGGCAGGCCAGGATTCATTGCAATCGCCATGGGATCGATCATCGCCGGCATCAGTCTGACCTGCTTTGCCGCCAGCTACGCCGTCGCCTGGGCGCTGGAGTTGGCAAAACTCGCCGTGCAGAGCCGGGCGCAGCGGTTTCTGATGATGGCCTTTGTCGTGGCAGGCTGGTTCGCCCACACGCTGTACCTGGGCTACCGGGTGGTGGAATACTCGGCGTCCCCCCTGTCGAGCAGCTTCGACTGGTGTCTGGTCGCGGCCTGGCTGTTGATTGGCGCGTTTCTGTATTTGTCGTACTACTTCCCGCGCGCGGCCCTGGGGCTGTACATGCTGCCGCTGGCGCTGGCGCTCGTGGCCGCGGCCACGTTTGCCGACCGCACGCCGTTTGCGCCCGAGCCGGCTTCGCGCGTGTGGGGAGCCGTGCATGGAATCTCGCTGTTGATCGGCACCCTGGCCGTGATGGTCGGATTCGTGGCCGGCGTGATGTACCTGGTGCAGGCCAGCCGACTGAAGCGCAAACTTCCGCCTTCGCCCGGGTTCCGTTTGCCTAGCCTCGAATGGCTGGAGAAGGTCAACAGCCGGGTCGTCATCCTCTCGACGTTGATGGTGGGCATTGGATTTCTGGCCGGCATCATTCTGAACGTGGTGGGCCGCGATCAGCCAAGTTCGATTCCTTGGAGCGATCCGGTGATCTGGACGTCCGGCCTGATGCTGGCCTGGCTGTCAGTGGCGACGATCTTCAATGCCTTTTATCGGCCGGCACGGCGGGGCCGGAAGGTGGCGTATTTGACGGTCGTGAGCTTCGTGTTTCTGGTTGTGGTCCTGGCGGTGTTCCTGCTGGTCAGCAACGAGCACGGCGGACAAAACCGCCGCGCGGACTCTGGCGAAGCGGGCACGATCCAGGCAACGACGGGTTTGTCTGCCGCAAGCCGATTCAGACGCCATGACTACCTGGCCCTTTCACCCGACGCTTCCCACGGCCACTTCGGTCCGGGAGGCCGGCAATGAAGATCCAGATGATTGGCTGCAGCCATCACCACTCATCGGTCGCGGTGCGCGAACGGCTGGCCTTCAACCCCGGCCAGGTCGGCCAAGCGCTCGACGGCCTGCGCGCCCGCTTCCCGCATATCGAGGCCGTGCTGCTGTCGACGTGCAACAGGGTCGAGATCTACACGGCCGCGGAAGACGCCGAGTTCGGACCGAGCCACGAGGAAGTCGCGCAATTCATGGCCGATTTCCACCAGTTGCCGATGTACGAGATCTTCAACGATCTATTCGAACGCACCGGCGAAGACGCCGTGCGGCACTTGTTTACCGTGGCGGCCAGCCTGGACAGCATGGTCGTCGGCGAGCCGCAAATTCTCTCCCAAGTCAAGGCGGCCTACGAGCTTGCCAAGGATCGCCAGAGCATCGGCCCGTTGACGCACGCCGTGTTTCAGACCGCCGCCCGCGTGGCCAAGCGAGTCACGACCGAGACCAGCCTGCATCAGCGTCGGGTCAGCATACCGAGCGTGGCCGTGGGCGACTTTGCCAACCAGATCTTCGAGCGGTTCGATGACAAGAACGTGCTGGTGATCGGCGCCGGCGAGATGGGCGAAGAGACGCTGCGCTACCTGCAAGACGAAGGGGCGCACGACGTAACCGTGATCAATCGCCGCTTCGAGCGCGCGGCGCAGCTTGCCGAGCGATGGCACGCGAACGCCGAGCCGTGGGAAAAACTGCCGCAGTTGCTGGCGCGGGCCGACCTGGTCATCAGCACCACAGCGGCCGACGAGCCGATCATCACGCTGCCCCTGTACAAGCAAATCGAGCCATCCCGGTATCAACGCCCCTTATTCATGCTGGACCTGGCCATGCCGCGCAATATCGATCCGGCGGTCGGCGACCGGCTGGGCGTGTACTTGTATTCGATCGACGACCTGCAGGCGGCCTGCGAGCGCAATCGCCGCGAGCGCGACCGCGAACTGCCCGCCGCCATCCACATCGTCGAGCAGGAGACCAACCGCTTCATGGCCGAGCTGCATCATCGCGCCACGGCCCCCATCATCAAGCGGCTGAAAGAAGGCTGGCAGCAGCCTAAGGACGACGAGCTGCGCCGGCTGTTCAACAAGCTTCCGGAGCTGGATGAGCGAGCCCGGGGGGAGATCAGCCAGGCGTTCGAGCGGCTGGTCAACAAGCTGTTGCACCCGCCGCTGGAATCGCTGCGGAGCGAGGCAGAAAAAGGGCCGCCGCACGGCCTGCTCGATGCGTTGAAGCGGCTGTTTCAACTGAAAGATTGATCCACCGTCGCACCGCCGGCGCGATCAATCAATCTTCGGCGGCCTCCTCTTCTTCGTCGTCTTCCTCTTCCCAGTCATCGTCGTCGTCATCGTCGTCGTCCCAATCTTCATCCTCGTCGTCGTCCCAGTCCTCGTCCTCGTCGTCCTCTTCCTCCTCGTCGTCTTCCTCTTCGTCCTCGTCGTCGACCTCCTCCCACTCGTCCGCGCCCAGGTCGTCTTCCTCGTCGTCATCATCGTCGTCGTCGTCTTCCTCTTCATCATCGTCGTCGTCATCGTCGTCGGCCATGCGCGGGCTGACGAGCAAGTCGCCCGGACGCTCCTGGAGATCGGGCGCGGCGGTGAGTGCGAGCAGCTCTCTGAGTGCTTCTTCAGGCAGGGCGGTGGTGATCACTTTCGAAATCCTCCTCATCTACATGGACGCTAGTTTGAGTTGATGAATTTTCATGAATCCCGCCGCTGCGGGAGTGTCTATGCAAGGGTACCGCGACCGGCCCGGCGTCGTTGGACCGCGAGTCGTTGGACTGCGATTCTTCTGCCCGCAACAAAGCGGCCCTCGGCAGATCGTCCAAGTGCCGCAGTCCAAATACCTGCAAAAATCGCTTCGTCGTGGCGTACCAATAGGGTCGTCCCAACTCGTCGGCCCGACCGGCGGTTCGCACGAGGTCACGCTCCATCAATTGTCTTAAGATCTCGCCGCAATCGACTCCGCGAATCGCCTCGACTTCCGCCCGCAACACCGGTTGACGATAGGCGACGACCGCCAAAGTTTCTAGCGCTGGCCCCGAGAGCCGAACTTCCACCGGCGAATTGTACAGTCGCCGCAACCACCCGCCGAACTTCGGCCGCGACAGCAACTGGAACCCGCCAGCCAATTCTTCGGCCCGGAAGGCGCTTCCGGTCTCGTCATACCAGCGATTAAGCCGGCGAATTAATGTACGTGCTTCAGTTCCGTCCGCCAAGTGAGCAAGTTGAGCCAATTTTCGGGTGGTAACTGGCTCGCGGGCCAGGAATAAGACGGCTTCTAGCCGCGCGGTGCGCTCGTCGCGAGTCCAGGCATCGGCCGCTGCGGTCTCGGCGGGCCGAGGCGGCGCACGAAACTTCCACGCCGGGCTCCTGGCACCGCGGGATGGACGGCGATCCAAGGCCCTCGCACCAGTGGCACCGGTCGCTCCGTCGGCAATGCCACCGCCGTTTGCAAATCTCAGGCCAAAGCGCCCCGCGACGCTGCCCAATTGCTCGGCCGGCGGTCGGCGAAATTTTCCGAGGCGTTGCAAAATGGCTGGCCTCCGTCGTACGCGGGGCTCCGGGATCGCAAAGTGTGAACACGTAAAGTTAAGCGTCAGAGCCGCGAAATAGCAAGGGCCTGAATCGGGCCGCCCGCAAACACGCCCGCGAAGCGCCCCATTATGAGCCAAGGGGGGGTCGGCAAAAGAGTCGGAAAAGTCGGGCCGCGGGGAACCAAAAACCGCCTCGAGCCCAGCGTGCGGCCGAAATTCGCCGAGCGGATGCCTATTGCAAGCGGCCGGCGCGCCACGCCTCGACCCGGGCCAGCACCTGCGACATCGCCTTCAAGGCGTCGCGGTCCGTGGCTTCGAAATGCCGGGTGTAGTTGGGATTGTTCGTGATCGCCATCCGGCAATGAAAACGATACAACTCCCCCTCGGTCCCCCAGGTCTCCAGCAAATAATAGACCGCGCCATACTCGCGCAGCTTGCGCTCCATCATCCGGAAGCGGTCCGGCTGCTCCGGCTGTGTCGGTATGGACTGGCCGGCCGGTGCTTCGGCGCCGGGCTGTCCGGCAGTCCGAAAAGGATTGGGTTGCGAAGTGGACGGATACTCCGGCATGGACGCTCGGGCGGCTTCGTCGCCCGGCGATCGTTCGAGCGGATAGGAGACCGGCGCCCCACGGTTCGCATCGGCCGGCGCCGCGAAGCTTGCCGACTGATTGCCGCCGCCTTGATGAGCGCCGGGCGCTCCGGCCGGAACGACTGCGCCGGTTTGCGAGCCTGCCGGGGGCGACCACGCGGCGGCGACGCCGGTTGAACCGCCCCAGCGAGGCGCTTCCCACTGATTGTCGCGGCGCTCGCCCGCGGCGGGCGGCATCGGAGTCAGAGCGCTAAATCCCGATTCCTCGGGCGCCGGCTGTGCGATTTCCAGCGGTTTGCCGGTGCTCCAGGCAACAATGCGATCGACGAGAACCGATTTGACGACATCGGGAAACGCGCTGCCGAAAATCGCCGCCATTGGCACGATGATCAGACAGCTCAACATGACAAAGATGCGAAATGCCAACACCGTCGAGGATTCCATTCCCAGAGTTTCTTGGCCCAGGCGCCGCGTCCGCCATCGCGCGCTCCGAGCAAAGCACACCGGCAAACCTCGCGTGCCAACGCTTCGGGGCGATCGAGGGCGGAATCATAGCGACGGATCCAAATATTGGGCAATGCCAGAAGCGGCGTGCTAGCACGACCAGGTTCCGCGGTCTGCCTCGACCGCTATTTGCCGCGGGCACGATAGGCGTCTTTCACTTCGCGGACGAATCGTCGCAGCTCGGCGGCCGGATCGGCGGCGCTGATCACCGGGTGGCCGATGGCGATCAACTCGGCCCCGCGCGCGGCGGCCCGCGCGGCGTCCTCGACGTCAAAGCAGCCCACGCCGATCGGAATCGAGACGGCGCGCTGCACCTCCTCCAGCCACTGGGTCGAATCGCGAGTGGCGTCGGCCTTGCGCTGATCGGCGCCGTAGTGCAGGTAGATCATGTGAACTCCCCACTCGGCGCACTGCCGGGCGCGAGCCGCCTGGTCCTTGACGCCAATCGTGTCGGCCACGACCCACACGCCGGACTTCTTCGACTCGGCGATGGCCGAGAGGACCGTTTCGTCGGGCGCGCCGGCACAAACGGTCATCACATGGCCGCCTTGCACGGCCGTTCGCTCCACGTTCTTCCAGCCCGAGTCCATCGTTTTGTAGTCGGCCAGCACGGGATAGTCGGGAAACGCGCGGACCATCTTGCCGATCGGCGCCACGCCTTCGGACACGATCAGCGGCGTGCCGATTTCCAACCAATCGACGCCGGCCTCGACGCCGATCCGGGCCATGGCCAGCGCCTCGTCGATGGTGGCATAGTCGAGGGCAATTTGAATGACCGGCGGCCGGGCGATCTGGAGCGTGAGCTTCATGGAGCGCGATTCCTGTTTCGTGGCGATGGGGGTGCATCATACGCCGCACGCCGGTGGCCGCAAGCGCGCCATCCGCGCCGCAACTTCAGGACTGCCCATCGAGCATGCGATCCAAAGCACCCAGGGCCACGTTCCACGGTGCCGCGCTGGTCTGCCAGGTTTCCCACCACTCGAGTAATTGTGCCGGCTCGGCCCCCGAGGCGCGCCACGCGGCCAGCGCCGCGGCCAAGGTGGCCTCGTCCAATCGCGCCAGCTCCACATCCTCGGCCGCGGCCAGCACGGCAGGAATCATTGCCAGGCGTCCGATCTGGTGCAGTCGATCGCGGGGCAAGGCGTCTTGAAACCTGGGCAAGTCCAAGTTCAGTTGCGCCCACAGCCAACCGAGCCGGACCACCTCGGGCAACTCTGCCAACGGATTGGTCAACACGGCCTCGATGTGCAGTGAGTTGTATAGCGGGTGTGCGCCGCCGCCGCCCCCCAGCGCCGGCTGCACCAGGATCACGTCGGCCTGCTCGACGACCAGATCGGGATCGAAAAGACGTGCAACGCCCTTCATCAGGCCTGGCCCGCGCGCCTCCCATTGCATGCGCAGCGGCTCGGAGCGCAGCTCGAGCTCTTCGAGCAGCCCCGGGTGCGCGCGGGCGAAGGCGGCGTCGAGCGCGATCCGGCTCCGCGCCAGTCGCGCGGCAATCAGTTCTGGCGCCGTGCGCGGGCCGAGCGCCTTCAGAACCAGAACTTTGGCCCATTCGAGCGGCGCGTCGAACCGCGCGGACAGTGCGATGGCATGGTCGAAGAAGACCGAGGGCTCCAATCCCACGGCCGCCAGATCGCCCGCTAAAGCCTCGACCACCGCTGCCAGCAGTTCCGAGGTTTTGGCGTCGAGCGGCGCAGTATCACTAAGCTCCGTCGGGCCGCTAAGCATGACCGAGGCGGCGTACAAGCTGCTGGCCGGCGTGCTCACAATCCAGCGTGGTTCAATCGGCATCCGTCGTCCTTTGGTGCTGCTCGTCGCGCGCTCGCCGCGCGCTTATCCATCTCGAGATGCGTTTCGACCATCCCACACCCCATCGAGCACCGCGCCAGTAGGAGCGAATTCTCGTCGGCGGAAGGGGTTTTGGCATGGCACGGCGTCGACCGTGCGCCAATAATTCGGTATTATAGAGAGCTTGTACTTGTTTCGACCCCCGCGAGGGTGCTTTTGCCATGCTCGATCAAGAAGTTCGGCGCTGGACGGCCAGCGACGCCGCCGAGTTGTACGACATTGCCCGCTGGGGCAAAGGATACTTCTCCGTCGACGAAAATGGGCACGTGCGGGTCCACCCGACGAAGGAGCCCGAGCGCGGACTCGATCTGAAACAACTGGTCGATCGGCTGCAATTGCGCGGCATCGATCTGCCTATCCTGATCCGATTCGCCGGCATCCTCAAGCATCGCCTGGGCGAGATCCATGGGGCTTTCGCCGGCGCAATCGCCGAGCATCGCTACACGGGCAACTACTGCTGCGTCTATCCGATCAAGGTGAATCAGCAGCGGCAAGTGGTCGAGGAAGTGCTGCGCTACGGCAAGCCCTACAATTTCGGGTTAGAGGCCGGCAGCAAGCCCGAGTTGATGGCCGTGGTCGCGATGGCCGCCAACGACACGCCGATCATCTGCAACGGCTTCAAGGACGCCGAGTTCATCGAGATGGCGATGATGGCGCTCAAGATGGGGCGGCAGATCATTCCCGTTGTCGAGAAATACACCGAACTGGAGTTGATCCTCAAGCTGGCCGAAAAAATCGGCGTGCGACCCATGATCGGCATGCGCGTCAAGCTGGCCGCGCGCGGCTCGGGCCGCTGGCAACAGTCCGGCGGATACCGCTCCAAGTTCGGGCTGACGGTCACGGAAATCCTCCGCGCCCTCAAGGAACTGAAATCGCGCGGCATGGAAGACTGCTTCAAGCTGTTGCACTTCCACCTCGGCAGTCAGATCACCAACATCCGCCAGATCAAAGGCGCGCTCAACGAAGCGGTGCGCGTGTACGTCGACCTGGTGAAGCAAGGCGCAGGGCTGACGTTTCTCGACGTCGGCGGCGGCCTGGGCGTGGACTACGACGGTTCGCAAACCAACTTCGAATCCAGCGCCAACTACACGCTGCAAGAATACGCGAACGACGTCGTCTACCACGTGCAAAGTGTCTGCGACGAAGCCGGAGTGGCGCATCCCACGATCATCTCCGAGAGCGGACGCGCCGTGGTGGCCTATCACCGCGCGCTGGTGTTCGGCGTGTTGGGCGTGGCGGGGCAGGGCGAGAACGACGTGCCCTTGCAACTGCCCGAAGACGTCGAGCAGCCGCTGTTCGATCTGCTCGACACGTACCAGAATCTGACCGTGCGCAACGTGCTCGAAGGTTATCACGACGCCAGCCAGTCGCTCGACATGGCGATGAACCTGTTTGCCGGCGGCTATCTGCCGCTGGTCCAGCGGAGCATGGCGGAGAACCTGTTTTGGGCCATCTGCCACAAGATCCAGCGATTGAGCCGGCAACTCGAGTTCGTGCCCGAGGAGCTGGAAGGCTTGGACGCGATGCTCTCCGACACGTATTTCTGCAATTTCTCGCTGTTCCAATCGATGCCCGATAGCTGGGCCATCAAGCAGTTGTTTCCCGTGATGCCGATCCACCGGCTCAACGAACGTCCCACGCGGCACGCCGTGCTGGGCGACATCACCTGCGACTCGGACGGCAAGATCGAGCAGTTCATCGATCGCCGCGACGTGAAGCGCACGCTGCCGCTGCACCCGTTTAACGGCGAGCCGTACTACCTGGGCGCCTTTTTGCTGGGCGCCTACCAGGAAATCCTGGGCGACATGCACAATCTGTTCGGCGATACCAACGCCGTGCATGTGAGCATGGACGACGACGGCGAAGTGGTGCTCGAAACGGTCATCAAGGGAGATACCGTGCGCGAGGTGCTCGACTATGTCGAGTTCAACGTCGAAGGACTGATGAAGCAGTTTCGTACGTCGGTGGAACTAGCGGTCCGCGAGTCGCGCATCGGCTACGAAGAGGCCGGTCGCTTTCTCCGCTATTACGAAGACGGGCTGCAAGGCTACACCTATCTGGAAGAGCCGCACGAGAAGTAGAACGGCTCACGCTCGCGCCGCCCGCGACAGAATTGCACCATGACAATCCGCGGCGCGATCTTCGACATGGACGGCACGCTGGTCGACTCGAGCTTGGACTTCGAGCAGATGCGCCGCGAGATGGGGTTGGCCGGCGGCTTGCCGCTGCTGGAGGCCATCGCCCAAGCCACGAACGATGACGCCGAGCGCTGCTGGGCCATCTTGCACGAGCATGAACGACGGGGCGCCCAGCGCGCCACTCTGTACCCCGGCGTGCGCGAATTCCTCGCCACGCTTGCCGAGCGCGGCCTGCAACGCGCGGTCTTCACGCGCAACAGCCGGCTGAGCACGGCGGCCACGCTCGAACGGCTGCGATTGGACTTCGACCCAGTCGTCTGTCGTGAGGACGGACCGGCGAAGCCGCACCCGGCGGCGATTTGGAAAATTTGCGAGACCTGGGGGTTTCGGCCAAACGAGTGCGTCATGATCGGCGACTATTGCTTCGACATCCAGGCCGGCCGCCACGCAGGCACGCACACCGTACTGTTCAGCGGCAGCGGCCTGGCGAGCGGCCTGGAAGAAACCGAAGCCGCCGACCACACCTTGCAGTCGTTTGCCGACACGGCGGCATTTTGGGCTTGGATCGCTCAAATCGACCTAGGGGGTTCTGGGGGTTCTTGCTAACATCCGGCCCTCGCGTTCGGCCCTCCTGGCGCGAGTCGACGGGTGGCAGGTCGCCCCGTTTGATCCCCGGTTCCCTCTCGCCCCCAATTGGTCCGCGCATGCACCTGAGAATCTCGCCCTTTGCGTCGCTGCTAACCTTGGTGCCGGCACTGGTTTGTATTTCGATCGCTGCGGGCCAGACCCGTCCGCCCGCACAAACAAAGGCCACGCAATCGAAGGCCGCCCAAACCAAGGCCCCGCCGCCGCGAACCGCACAGCGCACGCCACCGCGAACCGACGTGCCGGCCGCCTCGGATGCCAATCCGCGCCAGAGCAATGTCGCGCCATCCAACGCCGCGCCCACTGGCGCCCGCCAGGCGGCCCCCGGCGTGGCCAAGAATGTCGCGGTCGTGGCGCCGTTCACGCTCACCGAATCTCAGCAAAACCTGCTCGATCAAATCCTGCGTAAGTGGGAGAAGCAGAGCGACAAAGTGAAGACGTTCAAGTGCTCGTTTACGCGCTGGGAGTATGACGCGGCGTTTGGAAATCCCAAGGAAAACTCGCTTAAGTCCACCGGCCAGGGACAAATCAAATACCGGGCCCCCGATTGCGGCGAGTACAGCATCACGACGCTCGAAGAATTCGACGCGGCCATCGGCGTGACTCGACCCAAGACCGAGGGACTCGACCATTGGATGTGCGATGGCAAAGCGATTTTTGAGTTCAACGCCGAAAAGAAGCTGCTGATCGAGCGCCGTTTGCCGCCCGAGTTGCAAGGCAAAGCCATTTCCGACGGCCCATTGCCGTTCATATTCGGGGCCAAAGCGGAACAACTGAAGCGGCGCTATTGGATGCGCGACACCACGCCCAAGGATCAGATTGGCAAGGCGATCTGGCTGGAGGCGATTCCAAAATTTCAGCAGGATGCCGCCAACTTTCAGAGCGCCACGGTGATCCTCAACGACGCGGACTGCATGCCGCAAGGCCTGCGCATCTTTCTGCCGGGCGGAAAGGCGAACAGCGACTATGCCTTCGCCTCGGCGAAGACAAACGACTTGACGGCGGTCTTCAGTTTCCTCGCCCCGAACCTGTCGCCCACCATGCGCTTCAACGGCTGGAGGCACGTCGTGGAGGACGACGGTAGCGGCTCGCAGGCGACTCCTCCAGCGGCTCCGAAAGAGCCCGTCCAGGCCGCTCGTCCCAGCGCAAGTCCCAAGCGCAAGTAGTTGCCCCCATTCGCACAGCGAACGCTGGCTGAAATCTGCTTTCTGGGACGCATTTCCGCGAATTTGACTCCGTTTTTTCGCGCGCTATAATCAAGTGCGTAACAGGCAGACGGATAGGAATTTACGTTGCCCCCTCAATTTGCGTCAACGGTCTGGTTATGGTGCTGTCCAGCCTGGTCGGACTGGCCTCGAATCGGCGCCACCTGCGAAGGGTAGGCGGCCTCGCGATGTTGCTCGCGGGCCTTGTCCTGCTGGCGGCCGACAGCAAGACGGCTCCCCCACAGCCCGACGAACAGGTCGAGGGGGAGGCTGGCGCCGGCGAACCCGCAGCCGTGCGACCGGCCCCACTGCCAAAGGCCCCCGCCACGACCCATCCGGGCCGGCTGATTCGCGTTCCACTGCCGCTCGTCGGCACGGCCGACACGCAGGTTATTCGCAAGGTCAAGCATGCGCTCGAAAAGCTCCCCGCCGGCGAGGATCGGCCGGTCCTGGTATTTGAGTTTTCCTCGTCCAAGAACCAAAGCGGCCAGGGCAGCGATTTCGAACGGGCGCTGAAGCTGGCTCGCTATCTGTCGAGCCGCGAAGCCAGCGCGGCCAAGACCGTGGCTTACATTCCGCACGCGCTCAAAGGCCACGCCGTGCTCGTGGCCATGGCTTGCGAAGAGATCATCATGGCGCCGGAGGCCGTGATCGGCGACGCCGGCATGGATGAACCGGCCGAGGAAGGGATCGACCCAACGATTTTGAGCGGATATCGCGAGATCGCCAATCGGCGCCGCACGATCCCAGCCGAAGTGGCGCTGGGCATGCTCGACAAGAACGTCGAGGTGCTGAAAGTCGAAACCGAGGTCAGTCCCGAGTTCGTGCTGGGCACCGAGTTGGACGAGCTCAAGAAGCGGCACACCATTCAATCGCAAAAAACGCTCAAGCGTCCCGGCCAACTGGCCCAATTCACCGGCCGCGAAGCGCGCGAGCTGGGTTTCGTGAAGTTCCTGGCCGCCGATCGCGCGGCGCTAGCCAAAGCCCTTTCGCTAGCGCCCGAGGCGCTCGACGACGACCCTTCGGTTGAGGGCGAGTGGCGGCCGGTGCGGATCGCGCTCAAAGGTCCGATCACGGCACAGTCGATCGCGCGCGTGCAGCGGATGATCGAAGATCGGATCCAGGGCCAGGACGCCAACTTCATCTGCCTGTGGATCGACAGCCCGGGTGGTTCGCTGTTCGATAGCATGAATCTGGCCAACTTTCTGGCGGATCTCGATCGCGCGAAGGTTCGCACCGTGGCCTACGTGCCTAACGAGGCGCGCGCCGACGCGGCCCTGATCGCCATGGCCTGCGATCAACTGGTGATGAATCACGGCGCCGTGCTGGGTGGCTCGGGCGCGCCGGACTTGTCGGCCGAAGACATCCTGTTCGCGCGTGAGACGTTGCGAGAGAGCCTGGGTCCGAAGAAGGAGCGCTCCTGGTCGCTTACCGCTGCGCTAGTCGATCCCGACCTGCGGGTGTCCCGCTACACGCATCGTCCGGATGGAACGGTGGATTATTTTTGCGAGGCCGAGCTGAAGACCCAGCCCGCTCCCGAGGACTGGACGCAAGGCCAGGAAGTCACCAAACCCGGCAACGCGCTGCGGCTGAGCGGCGACGAAGCCCTGGAGCTGGGACTGTCGCGGCACACGGTGCGCGACTTTGCGGGCTTCAAGCAGGCCTATGGCCTGGAAGGCGACTTGCTGCTGGCGGAGCCGACCTGGGCCGACTACCTGATCGACGCCCTGGCGGCGCCGGCCGTGGCCTGGCTGCTGCTGCTGATCGGCGGGGCGGCGCTGTATGCCGAGTTGCAAGCGCCGGGGATCGGCATCGGCGCGTTCATTGCCGGAGTTTGCTTTCTGCTCTATTTTTGGAGCAAGCACCTGGATGGCACGGCCGGCTGGTTGGAGGTGCTGCTGTTTTCCAGCGGCGTGTGCTGCATCTTGCTGGAGCTTTTTGTGCTGCCCGGCTCGGCCATTTTTGGCTTGGGGGGCGGCCTCCTGGTGATCACGTCGCTGGTGCTGGCCAGCCAGACGTTCGTCGTGCCGCACAACGACTACCAGCTTACGCAACTCCAGAATTCTTTGCTCGGCCTGGTGGGCGCCGGCGTGGGTGTCGTGATCGCGGCGATGGTGATGCACAAATACCTGCCGCACACGCCCTTCTTCAATCACGTCATGCTCGAGCCGCCCAGCTACCAGGAGCAGGAAGATCTCGCGCATCGCGAGTCGATCGTCGATTTCGACCACCTGCTCGGACACCGCGGCCATGCCACGACGCAGTTGATTCCCTCGGGCAAGGCGCTTTTTGGCAGCGAGCTGGTCGACGTGATCGCCGACGGCGAAGTCATCAGCCGCGGCGCCCAGGTCGTTGTCGTCGAAGTGCATGGCAACCGCGTGGTGGTTCGCAGCGCCGGCGATCAAGCGTAGCCAGCGCGGCCGGAATCGACTAAGCTCAAGATTGCTGCTTCGCACCACAAAGTCACCTTACACTCGCTCGTTTAACATGGATCCCTTGGCCTGGTCTGCGCTGTTGCTGCTTCTCGGCCTGACGCTGGTGGTGCTCGAAGTTTTCGTGCCCTCGGGCGGCATATTGGGATTCTTGTCGATTGGCTCGCTGACGGCCTCGATCATTCTGGCGTTTTACCATCGCGGCGCCGCCGTCGGGTTCCTGTTTCTGGCCATCACGGCCGCCGCCGTGCCAACCATGCTGGTTTTCGCGTTCCGCTGGTGGCCCAAGACCCCAATGGGGCGCCGACTGCTGCTCCAAATTCCGACCAGCGAAGAAGTGTTGCCCGATTCGCCCCAACGACGCTCGTTGCGGCAGTTGCAGGGCAAATTGGGCGTGGCCAAGACCGTGATGTTGCCCAGCGGCGCGGTGCTTATCGACGGCCAGACCATCGACGCGCTCAGCGAGGGGCCGCCCATTGAAGCCGGCCAGCGGGTGCGGGTGATCGAAGTTCACGGCAACCGGGTGGTGGTTCGCGCGGCCGACGATGCGCCTCTCTCGACCGACGACGTGCTGTCGCAGCCCATCGAATCGCTGGGTTTAGACGCCCTGGACGACCCGTTGGCTTGACACTGCCGGGCCAGCCCTCGGACAATGGCCCCCATGGGGGCGACCGGCCCCCGTGCATCCGGCCGAGAGACACTTTGAGGAACCCGTGCAATGACGCGACTGATTGCTGACATACCCGCCGCGCAATGGATCATCCTGGTAGCCATTGGCGCCGGGATGATCGTCATGCTGGTGTTTTTCGCCATCTTCGCCCGCTATTTTCGGTTGTGGATCCAATCCATCACGACCGGGGCCAACATCGGGATCTTCGACCTGCTTGGCATGTCCTTTCGCAAGGTGAACCCGACGGTGATCGTGCGCAGCAAGATCATGGCCGTGCAGGCCGGCTTGACCGACGAGACCGGCATCACGAGCAAGTCGCTCGAGGCCCATTACCTGGCCGGCGGCAACGTGCCTTTGGTCATTCGCTCGATCATCGCCGCCAAGAAGGCCAAGACCATCAATCTGGATTTCAAACTGGCCACGGCCATCGACCTGGCCGGGCGGAACGTGCTGGAAGCGGTGCAAACCAGCGTCTACCCCAAGGTGATCGACTGCCCGGCCCGCGACGCGGCTCGCGAGTCGCTCGACGCCGTGGCCAAAAACGGCATCCAACTCAAAGTCAAGGCCCGCGTCACGGTCCGCGCCAATTTGAATCAACTGATCGGCGGAGCCACGGAAGAGACCATCATCGCCCGCGTGGGAGAAGGCATCGTGAGCGCCATCGGTTCGTCCGATTCGCACACCCAGGTGCTGGAGAATCCCGATCGCATCTCGAAGGCCGTGCTGGCGCGGCGGTTGGACTCGCAAACGGCGTTCGAAATCGTTTCGATCGACATCGCCGACATCGACGTGGGGGACAATATCGGCGCCCGCTTGCAGGCCGATCAGGCCGAGGCCGACACGCGCGTCGCCCGGGCCAACGCCGAAGGCCGCCGGGCCATGGCCGTGGCTCAGGAACAGGAAATGATCGCGCAAATGGAAGAGAGCCGGGCCAAGGTCGTGGAAGCCGAAGCCGAAGTGCCCAAGGCCATTGCCGCGGCATTTCGCGGCGGGCACCTGGGAATCATGGACTACTACAAATTGCGGAACGTTCAGGCCGACACCGACATGCGCAAGAGCATCGCCGGCTCGCCCGTGGCCAAGGGATAACTGCGCCGACGTCCGCGATGCCGAGCCGGCATACAATAGGTAGGGCAGTCTGAGAGATAGGGGGTTTCGACGGCCATGATCGGGTTGTTTCCGCTGGCGGCTATCGAGGATTGGCTGCGGTTCGCCGTTCCGCTGGTGTTCATCATTGTCTACGTGGTGAACCACCTGCTCGCGGCGCTTCGAGCGGCCCCGGCCGCCCCGCGCAACGATCCGCGGCGCAAAGCAGATGCCGGCCCCCGTCCGCCGCGACCGCCCCAGCCGCAGGCGGCGCAGCCAACGCCGGAGCAAGCCAAGCTCAACACCGAGATCGAGCAGTTTTTGAAACGCGCCGGCGAGCGGCAGGGCGATCGGCTGAAACGCGAGTCGCCGGTCAAACCGGCGCCGAAACCGCCCAAGCAAACGGCGAAGCAGCCCCCCAGGCAGCCGAAACGCGAAGCCAGCGCTGCCGTCGAGCCCTTGCCGCAGCGTTCGTTCGACAGCGTGGCCAGCTCAGTCGAAAAGCACCTGGGCCATCGCGGCTTCGCACAGCGCAGCGAGCACCTGGCCGATGACATCACACGCGCCGATCAGCAGATGGAAGACCATCTGCAAAAAGCCTTCAGCCGCAAGGTGGGCACGCTGGGCGACGCGAAACCCAGTGGCACGCAGCCCGCGACCGATTCCGTTCCCGCCGCCACGACGGCAGACCGATCCGACGTGGGGCTGGCATTGGCAGGAATGCTGGCCAATCCGCAAACGTTGAAACAGATGATCGTCCTCAGCGAAATCCTGCGGCGTCCCGACGACCATTGGTAGCCCGACGGCCATAGGTAGACTGTCGCGCGGCGACCCGCCCGCCGACAAATCCCGCACCATCCCTCTTTCGATATTCATGCTGATATGTCCATTCCGCCTGTGACTCCCGGCAAGACGCGCATCGGTTGGATCGGCACGGGCGTAATGGGGGCCAGCATGTGCGGCCACCTGATGTCCGCCGGATTTACGGCGACGGTCTATAACCGCTCGAAGTCGAAGGCCCAGCCGCTCGTCGAGCGGGGCGCCCGTTGGGCCGAAACACCCCGCGCCGTGGCCGAAGCGTCCGACGTGGTGTTCAGCATCGTCGGTTTCCCCGCGGATGTCCGCTCGGTAATCCTGGGAGCCGACGGAGCCCTATCGGGCTGTCGCGCCGGCTCGATCCTGGTCGACATGACCACCAGCGAACCGTCGCTGGCGGTCGAGATCGCCCAGGAGGCCAAAAAGGCCGGCATGCACTCCGTCGATGCGCCCGTTTCCGGCGGCGACATCGGCGCGCGCGAGGCCCGGCTGTCGATCATGATCGGTGGCGAGAAGGACGTCGTCGAGGCTTTGCAGCCCTGTTGGCAGGCGATGGGCAAGACCATCGTGCATCAAGGCGCCGCGGGCGCCGGCCAGCACACCAAGATGGTCAACCAGATTCTCGTCGCCGCGAACATGGTGGGCGTTTGCGAGGCCCTGCTGTACGGCTATCGGGCCGGGCTCGATCTGAACACCGTATTGCAGTCGGTCGCCTCCGGTGCGGCCGGCAGTTGGTCGCTCTCGAATCTGGGCCCGCGGATCATCGACGGCAACTTCGCTCCCGGTTTTATGGTCGAGCATTTCATCAAGGATATGGGAATCGCGCTGGCCGAATCGAAGCGTCTGAAGATCCCCATGCCCGGGCTGGCGCTGGCAAACCAGCTTTACGTGGCGCTATCGGCGCAGGGACACGGCCGCGACGGCACGCACGCGCTCGAATTGGCGCTGGCCTCCGCGGCCGGCTTCGATTGGAAAAAACGCTAGCGCGATGGCACCATTTTCTCCGCCGGCTGCCCAGCCCGAGCAAATCCTGCCGCGGAGTTGCGCCGTCATCGACTCGGGAATTCGAGTCGGTTTGCACGCAGGCGCGCAAATTTACGCGGCGCTCGACGGGCGAGTTGCAGCGGACTTCGGCCGTGGCGAGGCGCGCGCCGGCATTCCGATGACCGCCGACACAGTCATGCTCTGGCTCTCGGCATCCAAGCCGGTGAGCGCCGCTGCCGCACTGCAACTGGTCGAGCGAGGCAAGCTGGCGCTCGACGAACCCGTAGCCACATTGATCCCCGAGTTCGCCCAACACGGCAAAGAAGGCATCACGCTCTCGCACTTGCTCGTACACACCGGCGGCTTCCGCTGGGTCAACCTCGATCCGCTGCAAACATCCTGGTCGGACACGATCGCCCAGATTTGCGCTGCCAAACCCGAGCGCGGTTGGATGCCGGGTCAGAAGGCCGGCTATCACCCGTATTCGAGTTGGTACATCCTGGGCGAGTTGGTGCGCCGCGCCGACGGGCGCACGATCGGCGACTACGTGCGGCAGGAGATTTTTCTCCCGCTGGGCATGATCGACTCCTGGATCGGAATGCCCGTCGACGAGTGGGAGCGGTATGGCGATCGGATGGGCGTGATGCTGCATTTGGAGAAAGTCGAGCCGTATCCCCATCGCTTCGACACGCCCGAGGGAGCCCGCGTGCCGGCGCCCGGTGGGAACGCGCGCGGGCCGATGCACGACCTGGGCCGGTTCTATCAGATGTTGCTCGGCCACGGAGAGCTGGACGGCTCCCGTGTGCTCTCTCTCGAAAGCGTCCGGCTGATGACCACGCCCCAGCGCGTGGGAATGTTCGACGAGACGTTTCGGCACGTGATGGACTGGGGCCTGGGAACGATCATCGATTCGAACCGCTACGGCGCCGACACCGTGCCCTACGGCTACGGCAAGTACAGCTCGCCCAGAACGTTCGGCCACGGTGGCAGCCAATCGTCGGTCGCGTTCGCGGATCCGGATCGCAAGCTGGTGGTCGCCGTCGTGTTTAACGGCATGCCGGGCGAAGCCAAGCACGACATTCGCATGCGGGCGCTGTTGGCGGCGATTTACGAGGACCTGGGGCTGGCGTGAGCCGAACGCGTCGAGCCGTCTTGAAAGAACGCCTACCGGCTCCCGCACCAGTCGATCCACATCTGGCGATAGGCACTCTCGACCCGACGGGCAAAGCCCGAAAAATCCAGCAAGCAGGAAGCGGCCATCCGCGGCCGCAACTCGCTGCGCAGTCGGGCCAGCGATGGCAGATCGGCGGCCAGCGCCACGGCCGCGTCGGCATAAGCCTCGACGTTTTTCGTCATCAGACCATCCAGGCCCACGTTCTTGAGCACGCTGCCGCCGAATCGCGAGGCATACGTCTGGCCTTCGAGCATCACCACTGGCAGCCCCATCCAGACGGCGTCGCAAGTGGTCGTGTGGCCGTTGAACGGAAACGGGTCCAGCGAGATATCGACCTGTTGCATTAGCCGCAGGTAATCCATCCGGGGCAGCCGCTGAAAGGCCTCGACGCGCCCCGGCTCGATGCCTCGGGCTTGCGCTCGCGCGTGTAACTGTTGTTCGGCATATCCACCCCGGTTGGCCAACACCAGCAGCCGCGACCCCGGCACGCGCGCCAAGATGCCGAGCCAGGTCTCGATCACGCGCGGCGTCACTTTGGCAAACAGGTTGAACGAGCCGAATGTCACCGCGCCGAGCCCGAGCGCCGGCAGCGGCGAAACTTCCAAGGCGTAATCGTCGGGCCGGTAACAAAAGAAGCTCCCCGGCAGACGCACCAGTCGCTCGGTGTAATACGCATCCGTGCGACCTGGCGGATCGGCGTGGTCGTCGGTCAGCCGATAATCCATGGCCGACATGCCGGTCGTGTTCTGATAGCCGATGTACGTGACTTGAACGGGCGCAGGCTTGCGAGCAAAGACCAGCAGACGATTTCCTCCGATGTGGCCCGTCAGGTCGACCAGTATGTCGATGCGATCCTGGCGCACGAGGGCGGCGATCTGTTCGTCGCTCAACTGGTGTACGTCGCGCCACTCGTCGACGGCTGCCCGCAAGCGCGCAGTGGCGTCGTCGCAGACGTTCGAATCCGAATAGCAAAAGATCTCGCACTGCTGGCGATCGTGGGCCGCGAGCAGCGGCTCGGTAAAGAAATTGACGGCGTGCTCGCGAAAGTGGGGCGAGACATAGCCCACGCGCAGCCTGCGGTCGGGCGTGCGATCGTTCGTGTAGGGCGCCGCATGCGAAGTGAGCGATTCGGCGTGCGCCGTGGCCCAGGCCCGATGCTCGGCCAACACGGCCGCCGGATCGAGACCCGCATGAAAATTCAGGGCATACAGCAGATTGCTGTGCTGCACGGGATCCGCTTCCAACTCCAGCGAGCCGCGATACCAGGCAATGGCTTCATCGACCCGTCCCATGGCTCGCATCGCGCCGGCCACCGTGCGGCGTAGCATCGCGCAATCGGCGCCCAGTTCGAGCACCTTGCGGCAGCACTCCAGGGCTTTGTCCGGCTCTTCGATGCTGTTGAACAAAATCGCCAGGTTCATGCCCGGCGCGGGATACTTCGGGTCCAGCCGCCACGACTCTCGATAGCCGGCGATTGCTTCCGGTATGCGATCGGTATCGTCGTAGAGCTTCGCGCGGTTGAAGTGCAGAATCGAAAGGCTGGGGTCCAATTGCAGCGCCCGATCGTAGCAGGCCAACGCCGCTTCCATTTGCCCGTTCACGTGCAGTAGCGTACCGCAGTTGCTCAGGGCCTGCGTGAAGTTGGGATCCAACCGCAGGGCTTCTTGATAACAAGCGTGCGCCCCGGCAGCATCGCCCAAATCGCGCAGCAGGTTGCCCAGATTGTTGTGCGTCGGGGCGAACGTGGGCGCCACGCGAATGGCTTGTTCGTAGTGCGCCCGGGCCGAGGCGAGATCGCCCTTGCCTTGCAGCAGCGCGCCCAGATTGTGATGCGCTGCGGAATGTCCCGGTTCGGCCCGCACGATCTCGCGATACGCCTGCACGGCCTGTTCCGCCTGGCCTTCGGCCGCCAGGCGCAGCGCGGTTGCAAACAACTGGGACAAGTCGGACATGGCAACGTGCCTTCGGGCGGGATCGCTCGATGCGATCTCCAATAATGCGGCGACGGATTCGGTCTTGAATCGACGATTCTCGGGCTTTTTCGCGCGAACGAGGTTTTGCTGGTTCTCGCGCCAGCAGGCAGTCAGTAGACTACCAGCCTCGTCAGGGCCAGGACAGCGTTGGGAGTAATGCCAGAGCGATGGACTGGGTACAGCTATACGATCCGCTCGGCTCAGCGTGGCTCTCGACGCTGATGGCGTTGGCGCCGATCGCCGTCCTACTTGGCCTGTTGGTCGGCGGCCAATCGGCGCCGCGCGCCGCGGTGGCGGGGCTGGCCGTGGCTTTGGCGGTCGCGATTTTCGGCTTTGGCATGCCGCTGCCAGCCGCGTTGGCCTCGGCCGCCTACGGCGCGGGCTTCGGCCTGCTGCCGATCGGTTGGATCGTGCTAGCCGCCGTGTTCCTGTTTCATCTCACGGTGCAGTCGGGCCAGTTCGAGATCGTCAAGCACTCGGTCGCCGCCATCTCACCCGACCGGCGGATGCAGGCGCTGTTGATCGCATTCTCGTTCGGCACGTTTGTCGAAGGGGCCGCCGGATTCGGCACGCCGGTGGCCATCTCAGCGGCGCTGTTGATCGGACTGGGCTTCTCGCCGCTGTATGCCGCCGGTCTGGCGCTCTTGGCCAACACCTCGCCGGTCGCGTTCGGCGCGCTGGGTACGCCGATTATCACTCTGGCCAAGGTCTCGGGCATCGACGAAATGGCGCTCAGCCAAATGGCGGGCCGGCAGTTGCCGTTTTTTTCGCTGATCGTGCCGGCCTGGCTCGTGGCCACGATGTCGGGTTGGCGGGGCGTAGTGGGCTGCTTGCCGGCAATCGCGGTCTGCGGCGGAAGTTTCGCGGCCATCCAGTTCGTGACCTCGAATTTTCATGGCCCGACGCTGGTCGACGTGGTCGGCGGATTGGGGTCGCTGTTTTGCCTCACGGTTTTTCTGCGATTCTGGCAGCCCAAGGAAATTTGGCGATTTCCCGACGAACCCCCGGTCGACACTTTGCCGGCAGCGCCGCGACTGACGCGGGTTCAGATCGCCTACGCCTGGGTTCCCTGGGCTCTGTTGTCGGTGCTGGTCTTCCTGTGGGGCACTCCCTCGTTTCGCGATATTTTGGACGGAGGCGCCGAGTCGCGCCCCAACGCCCTGGCCGGCATCAGCAAATTCTCCTGGGAAATGCCGGCGCTGCACAACAAGGTTTACCGCACGGCGCCGGTCGTGCGGCTGGCTGAGGGCGAAGATCGGGCCGCCAAAGGCGAGGATGCGACCTACAAATTCAACTGGCTATCGACGACCGGCACGGGAATTTTTCTGGCCGCCGTGCTGTCGGCCATCTGGCTGCGAATTTCCGCCGCGGAATTTGCCAGGCAATTCGCCGATACGCTGTTCAAGATGCGCTGGGCCCTGATCACGATCGCCTGCATGTTAGCGCTGGCTTTTGTCACCAAGTACAGTGGCAGCGACGCCACGCTCGGGCTGGCGTTCACCAAGACCGGCGCCTTCTATCCGTTCTTCGCGCCACTGTTGGGTTGGCTTGGCGTGGCGCTGACCGGATCGGACACCTCGTCCAACGCGCTATTCGGCAGCCTGCAGCGCATCACGGCAGAACAGCTCGACTTGAACCCGGTGTTGATCGTGGCCTCGAACAGCACCGGCGGAGTGATGGGCAAGATGATCGACGCTCAGAGCATCGTCGTTGCCGCCGTAGCGACCGAACAGTCGGGTGGCGAAGGGCGTATCCTGCGTTTCGTCTTCTGGCACAGCGTGGCTTTGGCCGCCCTGGTGGGACTGCTCACCATGGCGCAAGCCTATCTCGTGCCGTGGATGATTCCCGCGGCCGGCTAACGAGTGCATCCAATCGAATGAACCGGCTGTCAGCATTACACCTCTAACCGGAGCTTACGATGGGTCACGTCAATTTCATCGCCGACTTCAAGGCGCCGCGCGAGCGAGTGTGGAAACTCTTCACCGATCCCGAGCTATGGTCGCAGTGGAATACCGAGTTGTCCGATATCCGGGACGTCCGCGGCCCGTTCGATCATCCCGGCAGCGGGTACACCCAGGTGGTACGCTTGCTCGGGCGTGAATACCTGGGAACGTGGGAGGTAACGGCTTGTGAGCCCGAGATCTGGCGAACCGTTGCCGGAACCCTACCTTTCGGAGCGCCGTTTCTGGCGCGCGACCGATTCGAAGAAGCACAAGGTGTCACGCGGGTGACGGTTGAAATCGAATGGAAGATGCCTTGGGGTTGGATCGGCCGCGCTGTCGAGTTTCTGACGCTCCCGTTGATGCGCAGGCAATTCGCCGCCAATGCCCGGCGTGCCGCCGCTCTGCTCGATCGATAGCGCCGCACCGCGCGCGGCCGGTTGCGAGCGGTTGCTCCGCCGGTGGCGGTTTTACCGGCTCTAGGAGCGAAGCTTGCCAGCCACCCGGAGCAGACGCAAAATGGCTACGCACGTTACCCCGGCGATTCGACCTCTGAGGGAGACCATCGGCCATGAACCCAAAACTTCCACGAGCTTTGTCGCGGGCGGCTTCGATCGCGGCGCTGTTGGCATGCTTCGCCCAAGTCGCACTTGCCGCTGATCCGCCGGCCAGCGGCAAGTTCAAGCCGACCGTGCAGGACAAGATCGTTCCTGCGAGCGCGAAGGTCGAGCTGTTGTGGAACGAAGGCGAGTTCACCGAAGGGCCAGCGCCGGCTGCCGACGGCGCCATCCTGTTTTCGGATATCGGCAATCGCATCTACCGCTACGATCCGCGCTCGGGCAAGACGGCCGTCTATCGCGATCCGAGCGGCAAGTCCAACGGGCTGAAGTTCGATCCCAAGGGGAATCTCGTGGCCTGCGAGGGGGCGGCGCCTGGCGGTGCTCGGCGGATCTCGATCACCGACGACAAAGGAAACGTGCGCACGCTGGCCGATCGTTTCGCGGGCAAGCGATTCAACAGCCCGAACGATCTGGCGATCACGACCGCCGGCAATGTCTACTTCACCGATCCGCGCTACGTGGGGGACGAGCCGCGCGAGCTGGACTTCGTGGGCGTGTTTCTGGTCACCCCCAGCGGTGAGGTGCGCGTGGCCACGCGCGACGTGCAAAAACCCAACGGTATCATCGTCACACCCGACGACCGTCGGGTGTACGTGGCCGACAACAGCAATCTTGCCAACGGCGCCCATCAACTTCTCGCGTTCACGGTCCAATCCGACGGCACGCTGGCTGAGAATCGCGTTCTGTTCGACTTTGGCTCCGAGCGCCGCGGCATCGACGGCATGACGCTCGACGTCGAGGGGAATATCTACGCCACGGCCGGCAACGGACCAGAGGCCGGCATCTACGTGTTCGGGCCCGAAGGACAACAGCGGGCGTTCATCGCCATGCCCGGCTCGCCCAGCAACTGCGTGTTCGGCGTCGGCGACCAGGCCCACACGCTATACATCACCGGGGCGGGACCACGACCGGCCGACGCGACCGGCAGGGGACCTTATGGGCTGTATCGGATCACGCTGGCCGTGCCCGGCTATCACGTCTTTCCGCGCAGGTAGAGGGAGACTGGAGGGCGAGTGGAGTTTCGCGCCACTACCGATTGATGGGCACGATGCGGACCTGCCGCAGATCCATTACGGCGGCGCCGGGCTTGGTTTTAGGTTTGACCGAGAGCGTGTAGTCGCCGGGTCGTGCGATTTTTATTTTTCCGATCTCGCGAGCGACAAACTTCTGAAAGCCGCCGGTCTCTTCCACCGTGGTCACCACGCTCTGACCGGCCACGCTGAATTCGACCTGGCTTCCGCCGCTGCCGGTGCCGCAGCCTTGCAGAATCTCGATTCGAAACTCGCCCGGCGTGGCCACGCGAAAACCCCAACTGATCCAATCGTCGGCGCGGACCCAAAATCCGATCGTGTTCTTGTGCGGCAGCGGTTCGTAGCGGACCATCACGCCGTGTAGATCGGCCGTTTTCGCCGGCAGCGTGATCGTGCCGTCGGCGGCCTGCGCGTCGGGCACGAATTGCGGATTTGGCCCCGGCATCTGCACGTCGAGTTGCTTACGCCAATCGGCCAACAGCGCCGCCATCCGCTCGACACGCTCGGGCTCGACGTCGGCCAGGTTCGTGCTTTCGCTGACATCGCGAACCACGTTGAACAACTCGCGGCGTCCTTGCTCGTAGAACTCGATGAGCTTGAACTCGCCCTGGCGAATCGCGCCACCCGGCTTGCCGCCCTGCGGACTGTAGTGCGGATAGTGCCAATACAAAGTGTCGCGCTCGGGGACTTCCGACGCGCCGGCCAGCAGCGGACGAATGCTCACGCCATCGGTCGGCGGCGCCGGCCGGCGGCACACTTGAGCAATTGTCGGGAATAAATCATAGCTCGAGGTCGCCGCCGCGCAGGTCGAGCCGGCTTTGACTTTAGCCGGCCAGCGCACGATGAGCGGTACCCGAATTCCACCTTCGTAGAGATAGCCCTTGCCCTCGCGCAAGGGCCCATTATTCGTGGCCGGCGTCTTCGGTCCTTCGGTCGTGGCCAGCCCACCGTTGTCGGAGGTGAAAACGAAGAGCGTGTTGTCGGCCAGCTTCAAGGCATCCAGCTTTTGCATCACGCGGCCGACACTATCGTCCATGCTTTCCATCATGGCCGCATAAACTGGATTCGCCTGTAGCCCGCCCACCGGAGCGGCGCGGTAGCGCTCGACCAGTTCGCTCTTGCCATTCAGGGGCGTGTGAACGCTGTAGTGCGACAGATACAAGAAGAACGGGCGGTCCTTGTTGTCGTCGATGAATCGCTCGGCCTCGGCGGTCAGCCGGTCGGCCAGATACTCTCCGGCCGGCGAATCCTCCAATCCGGGGAACGTTCGATTGTCGCGCAGATACGGAGCGAAATGACTTTGCACGCCGCCGGCCGCGTTGCCCCCTTTCGCGAGCGAGAATCCCTGGCGCGTGGGCTCGAACCCGTCGCCGCCCAAGTGCCATTTGCCGATCGCCGCCGTGGCATAACCGCCATCACGGAGCACTTCGGCGATGGTGGTTTCTTCGAGCGGCAATTCTTGCCGAAAGTCGGGCCGCGCGAGTCGGCGGTTCTGCGTGACGTCGAGCCCGGGAATCCAATCGGTCACGCGCAGCCGGGCCGGATATTTTCCGGTCATGATCGCCGCCCGCGTCGGCGAGCAGACCGGGCAGGCCGCGTAGGCATAGGTAAAACGCATTCCCTGGGCGGCCAACCGGTCGAGGTTCGGCGTGCGGTGATAGCGGCTGCCATAGCAGGCGAGGTCGGCCCAGCCAAGATCGTCGATGACGATCAGCACCACGTTTGGCGGCCGCGTCGCATCGGCCGCCAGCACCGCCGTCGTCGACAACAACCATGCGATCGCGCACATCGCCCACAATGCGACAACTTTGCACCGCCCGTCGATCATGTTGCAATCCTCGAAGTTGAATTGCGCTGCTTCGGACTAACTGTCGCCAGTGTAATCCGAGAACACGTGGATTGCGAAGCGACTAAGTCGAGCGGCATGTCGACAACGAGCTCGATACAGGGCGTCGGACAACTCAGCCGGTTCGACCGCGTCCGAGCAGGGCGACGGCGCTCAAGGCCGAGAACACGATCAGCATCTGGCCCGGGCCATAGGTCAGCCAGACCGCTTCGGTTTGATAAGAAAAATGGCCGCGAAACAAGCCAAAGGCCAGGATCAGATCGCTGGCCAGAAACAGGGCCGCCCCCAATGCCAACGCGCCAAGCCGACGATCGACCAGCGCCAGTCCGCTGGTCACTCCGGCGGTGCCCGCCAGCAACAACGAATAGGGCAGGGCCGGCCAAACCAGATCCCGATTTTCGTCGCCCTGCATGACAACGAAGTACCAGCCCACCAGCCCCACCAACTGCCAGGCGAGCACGGCGGCCAGCATGGTTGGACGGCGAATGATGCGAGCCCGACGCCCCAAGTCGATGGCGCCGGTGATATAGGCGATGTGCCCCAAGCCGAACGCCGCGATGCCGCCCAGCGTGCCGTGCAGCACGGGCACGAAGTCGAGCCAGCCCGCGTTAAAGAAATCGCCCACCGCCCCCAGCGTCATGCCGATGGCAAGGCACAATAACACGCGCCGCGCGGGCCCCGCGCGCCACAGGAAAAACGCCAACCAGGCCGTCAGCACCAGCGTCACCGACGAACCCATGCGAGCCGCCGTCGGCAGCGCCGCGCCGTGACTTCCTCCAAGATTGCCAAGCGCGATCGCCCCGACGAGCAACACGGCCCATAACAGCCACAACAGGATGAACCAAACCGTGTCGTTGCCGCGCGCCGAGCGATCGCTTGCCACCGACGGCGAAATGGAATTGGATGTCATGGGGCTAACTTTCCTTTGGTATCGATTCTGTATGCCGCTATCGAACACGGCGCTCGATTGTCAACGATCCAACAATTGCACGTCGCGAAGCGCCTCCAGGGCCCTCTCGAGCGAATCTTGCCGGCTACCGGCTGTGCCGATCTCGCGCAGGGCCGCGCGGGCCATCGGTCCCGGCTCTTGCCACGTCTCGGCGGCACGCAAGTGGATCGCCCAATCGGCATCCGAGGCATCGCCGCGGCGGGCGCCCAGGCGGGCGCGGATCGTATCGCGTGGTGCCCGACAGAGCATGAATATTCCCGTCACGCCAAGCCGACCGGCCGCTTCCAAAAACGCTTGCCGCTGTCGATCGTCGCCAAAGCTGGCATCGACGATAACCCGGCCGCCGGCCAGCAGCAACTCCCCGGCGCGCCGCAGGCATTCGGCATAGGTGCGTTCGGTCCAAGAAAGCGAATAGATGCCCTGCTCGAAGCCGGCGGCGCTCGTGCTGGTCGCCATCGCGCCGGCCAACCCTTTGCGCACCAAGTCGGAACGAATCACGGTGAAACCGGCCGGCCGCGCCAGATCGGCGGCCAGGGTACTCTTGCCGCTGCCCGGCAATCCGCCCACGAGCACCAGCGCCGGCCGCCGACCGGACTCCTCCAAGGCGCTCAAGGCCAGCAACCACAGTCCGCGAGCCCGCACGAGCGCCGCGTCTCGCTCGGCCTGGGGAATCTCCGGCTCGACCAGCTTCAGGCTTTCGACTTTGCCCCGCACGGCGGCTCGATAGGAAACGTAAAACGGTAGCAGGGCGCGGCCGGCTTCGTCGCCGCTGGAACGAAAATACGCGTCAGCAAATGTTCGCGCCAGGTCGCCGCGCCCCCGGCACAACAACCCCATCACCAGGAAAGCCATGTCGGCCACGGGATCGGCAAAGCGGAATCGCTCGTTGAACTCGATGCAGTCGATGACGATCACGTCGGCCGGCGGCGCTCGATCGGGCAACAAGTAAACGTGGTCGAGTCGCAGATCGCCGTGCGTGTCGCGCGGAGCTCCGGCATCGGCCCGTGCTTCGATGAGCGCCCGGTTCTGCTCGAGCGACGCTTCAACAAGCGATTGCAGCCGATCGAGAACCGAGCGGCTAATCGTGGTTCCCACGTGCGGCGCGACCTGCTCGAGATTCTCGCGGGCGTTGCCGGCCACGACGTCGAAGCGGCCAAAGGCGGCGATTCGCTCTCCACCCTCGGCGGCGGCATGAAAGGCGGCGATCCGCCCGGCCAGGTCGGCGATGATGTCTGTCTCCAACTGGCCGCGGTCCAATCGCGCTTCCATATTGGCGTCGTCCGGCAGTCGCTGCATTTTGACCGCCCATTCGATCGCATCACCGTGCCCTTCGAATCGAGCGCCCGAGGGTCCGATCGTGACGGGCACGACGTCCAGATAGACTTCCGGCGCCAGGCGTCGATTGAGCCGCACCTCCTCCTGGCAGTAGTGGCGGCGCATTTCCAAGCTGCTGAAATCGAGAAACCCAAGATCGACCGGCTTCTTGATTTTGTAGACGAACGCGCCGGCCAGGAAGACGACCGAGATATGCGTCTGGCGGACTTCGATCGGCGGCACGCGATACGGATACGCCGCGTGCTGGGATAGTTCGACGATCAGTTGAGATAGTTCCATCGCCGTCAACGTATGCGGCGGGAAACGGGCCGGCAAGCCGCCGAGCGGATTTTGACGGAGCGTGTCCGACGACTGTCGGTTGGAAAAGGGGACCGCTTACGACAATTCTCGGAGCGGATGTCTCAATCCCGCTCGACGGTTGAAGGCCCGGCTTTGGCAACCCGGGGCGCAGCCTGGGCATCGAGCCTGCGCTCGCGCTCGTGGACCAGGTCGGTGGCGACAAGATAGCGCGAGGCCACGCCCGGCTGCGGATACAGGCCGCCGCCGAGGATCAGCGCGCTCATGATGATGATGGCCAGTCGCTCGCGCCGGCGGCTGCGCAAATCGATCGAAGACACGTGGTGAGTGCCGGTGAAGATGCGGAAATAGGCGTGCAGCACGCTGAGCCCATTGAGGGCGGCGGCGATCACGACGGCGATCTCGGCCAAGGGATAGACCTGCGCGGCGGCATCGACGAGCAACTCGGCGCCTACGAAGCCGACGGTGCCCGGAAAACCGACGCTCGCCAATCCGGTGAGCAGAAATAGCGCGGCCAGTCGCGGCGTGTGCGCGAACAGGCCGTGAAACTTGTCGAGCGAAAGCGTGCCGTTGCGCGTTTCGAGGGCGCGCAAGGTGAGCCCGAATCCTCCCATTGTCAATCCGACGGAGAGCCAGGCACACAGCGCCGCGGTCACGCCCAGCGGCGTGGCCATGGCCAGGCCTACGAACACGAGCGACGAGTGGCTGAGAAACAGATAGCAGAAGAATCGCCGGGTCTCGCGTTGCACGACGGCCATTCCGGCCGAATAGACCGCGGTGATCAGCGATACGACGGCGATGCCGTGCAGCAGCCACTCCGGCGCGATGCCGAAGACCAGTCGAATGGCGGCGTAGGCGCCGACCATCGGCGCAACGAACAACAGGGCCGTGCCGAACGAAGCGTGCTCGAATAGATCCGTTGTCCAACAGTGCAAGGGCACGATGCCGCTGCGCACCAGTACGGCGACGGTCAATAAGGTCATGCCAATCAACGAGACGGCCCTCGAGTCGCCCAGCTCGACCATGAATTGGCCTGCCACCAGCAGAGCGACGAACAGGCCCATGTGAAACAAGTAGACCCTTAGCGGTTTGCGTAGTGAGATCAGCTCGGCTAACGGCACGAGCGTTCCACCCACCAGCAAGGCGATCAGCACCCAGGGCTGGATGCTGCTGAACGTGGCCAGCAGTATAGCCTCGGCGATCAGTATGGACGAGAACGAGCTTCGCCGTGCGGTGGTGCTCAGGGTGCTGAGCACCATCAACAGGTACAGCAATGCGGCCAGCACCAGCAAGGGCGCGCTCATTGCGTCGATCTCGAACAGCAGATCCCATCCTTGGTGTACGGCTCGCACGTCGTCGGCCAGCGAAATCTCGAGCCAGGCGCCGAAGGCGCACACGAGCGTCAGACCGCACACGATCAGGCTGTGCCGTCGCGCCTCGCGCGGGTCGCGCAGCCGGCGAACCCAGATCGCCCCCAGCAGGGGCAACAAGATCGCGGCTTCGACCCACGGAAACGCAATGTCGCTCACAGCAAATCCTCAATGGGGGGTGTCGCCGCCGGCAATCGCTCACTCTCGCGCGATCGCCCTCCGGCCAGCATGTCGGTCCAGCGACGCTCCAGGCCGTCGCACCAACGGAACACGAGAACGAACGGCCGGGCCACGTATTCGTCGATCATCGCGTCCAGATAACCGCGCTCCAGCGAAAAGCGATACAACTTGATCCTGAGCGGCTCGGAGAGCCAACGCGTCGAGAGTCCACGATTGGCCGGCAGGTGCTCGCCGATCGCGTTCTCCAGCGTGCGATAATCGCGCAGCAAGCTCGAGGCCCTGAGCAACTGCAACGTTCTTAAACAGGCATGGCCGATAATGTGTACCAACGCCACATAGCGAAACCCGAGACCGATCTCTGCAGTAATCAGTCCCACTTGCGTGAGCGATGCAAATGCCAGGGCGCTCTTCACGTCCGTTTGCACCCGGGCCGCCATGGCCGCGAAGATCGCGGTGGCCAAGCCCAGGACGACCACCGAGGCGCAGAGCCAGATCGAAAGATCGAGCAGGGGGCTGACCCGCAATAACAGGAAGGCCCCCAAGTGAACCGACAGGGCGCCGTAAAATACGGCGCTCGAAGGCGTGGGCCCTTCCATGGCGCGGGGTAGCCAGCCCGAGAACGGGATCAGGGCCGACTTTCCGGCGGCGGCTATCAGCAGCAGCAGACCCACGAACAGCGCTTCGTTGGCAGTCAACACGGCTTCGCCGGCCGGCCAAGCACCGCTACCCATTAGCCCGGCGAAATCGCCTTCGCCCGTCAAGTGATGCAGCGCCACGGCGGCCATCAGGAACGCGGCATCCGCGACCCGATAGACACTCCACACGCGCTGCCCGTTCAAGACCGGCGAGGGCCGATCGTGGAAGAAGGCCACCAAGAGCGCCGACGACAGACCGACCAGCTCCCAACCGAGAAACAAGGTCTCGATCGTGCCGGCCAGCGAGGCCACGATCATCCCCAACAGAAACAGGGCGTAAAGCAGAAAAAAGCGGCGATAACCACTCTCGCGATGCAGATAGCGGGTGGCGAAGGCGCCGATCGTGCCGACCAGCGCAAACGACAGGATCGCGAACGGAACCGAGAGCCGGTCGAACATGAACCGCAGGTGGAAATGAAAATGCTCGGCCGGAATGACGGCGAAATTGCCGATCTCGATCGAGATGTTCCGCTTGCCCGAGATCAACATCAGCGCCAGGATGCCAATCGACATGATCAGCCCGGCCACCACCGCAAGCTGTGTGCAGCGGGCCATATTCCGCTCGCTGAGCGCGGGACCAAGGAGCATGGTGCCGCCGATCAAGCACAACAGCAGCAGCGGAGCGACGATCGTGCCGATTCCCAACAGGAAAAAAAACGAGTCGAAATTCATGGGGCGCTCCCCCGGAATCGCTCGGCGGCCGGCTGGCCATTGGGCACAATCGAGGCAAATCCCAGGTGATCGCGCCAGCCGCGATACCAATCCAACGAGGATTTCACTACCGGCAGTGTCGACGTCTCGGGCTCGTAGGGCTCGAACCGATGGTCGCGAAAGAGCTGGATTTGGGCCGAGTGGGGATCGAGCACGGCCAACTGCACCCAACTGTTGTGGACCAGTTGGCTCAAGGCCGGATTGCGCGCCAGGACGTCGAGGATCGTGTCCGTGGTCGTTTCCAGCACGAACACGATCCGCACGGGCTCGTGGATTTCGACCATTTGCCAGGGCAAGCCGGAACGGAGATCGCTGGCAGCGCCGTCCATCACGCCCAGCAGAGCTGAAATGTTGTGCGGCAGCTTCGTCCCACAGCCGTATCCCTTGTTGTCGACATAGCAAAAGAAGTATTCGAGATTGATGCCGGCGCAAACCGGGATGACGGCCTGCAAAATACGCTCGAGGATCGTGCCCCGCTCGTCGTCCTGCGTCGGATCGTACGACGTCAGGAACGTGCGGCGATCCAGGTACAATCCCTTGGTCCGCGACCGCCGTCCCACCAGGCAGATCGCATTCGTGGCATGGCCGCACTCGGGCCGCACCTGCGAAAGATCTTCGGCCCGGGCCTGGACATGCCGCAGCGCGGCCTCTTCCGACAGGGCGAGCTCGGCGGACTCGAATCGCCGGCACCGTTCGTGCGCGTTTCGCCGGCGAGTTTCGTCGATCGCACGCCGGGCCGTTTCGAAATCACCGCGATGCGAGTAGGGCAGGCGGTCGAGGTCGTAATACTCGACGCTGTCTTCGCAAGTATTGTGAAAGGCCCCGATGAAGACCGTTTCCTTGGGAATGACCAACCCCAACTCGACCAATCGCTCGCGAACTCGCGAGTCGCTGAGAATGGCCGCCAAGGCGCGGGCGTTGGGTCCGCCGCGGGCGCCGCCGCAAGCGCCGCAGTCGTAGGCCGACTCATGGGGATTGTTGAGGCTCGAAGAGCCGTGCCCGGTGAGGATCACCAGCCGCGCGAATCGCGAGGTGAGCCCCATGTCGTGCAGCACGCGAGCCCCGATGGCCACCATTTCGTCGATGGAATAGCCCAGGTTGCCGTTGTCCGGCCCCGGGTTGGGTTCGGTCCGTTCGATCGACTGCCGCGTCAACGGCGGAGGTTGGACGAAGCTCGCGAGCGAACGACGAATCCGGGCCGTCAAGCGGGGAAACAAGACCCGCGCGACCAAAGGTATCGACGCCAGGCTGCCAAACAGCGCGGTCAGGGCGCCGCCAATAACCGATCGGCTCAGCGCGTGCAGCCAGTGCGAGGTCTTGCCGATCGCACGGCGCGTTTCGCTGCGGCGGCGATGCGACTCGGCGTAGGAATAGGCGACTTCCTCTTGCACGTAGTGCTTGGGCTTGATCACGATCGGGCAGAGCGGAACGTAGTGGGCTTCGGCGACGCCGCGATAGTACATGGCCACGCCGAAAAAGCCGGCCACGCTATACGTTTCGCAGCGGGGGGCAATTTCTTCCAGATGTCGCCGGAATGACTCTTCGCGTTCGTCCAGGCAGCAGACGACTTGAAAGTCGGGCGTCTCGACGATCGCGCCTGCGCGCGGCGCATGCGCAAGCAGCGCATCGAGGGCCTGCGTCCGATAGCGCCGCTCGAAGGCCAGATGATAGACGCGCCGGCGCTGGATGGAGGAAAACCTTTCGATTTCTTGCACCAGGTGCGACCATTCGCTTTTCGTTTGCCGGTGCAGTTCTTCCGGCTTCCAACCCAGCACTTGGGCGAGTTGAAAGACGACGTAGGCCCGTTGGTCGACGCGGACGCGCGGAGCGTGGACGATTTTCGCTTGCAGCGTGGCGCGCAGATCGCGCAGGCTGCCGGTGTAACCCAGCGAGTCGCGGGCGACGCCGGCCAGCGCGAGCCGCTCCAGCAGGAGCCGCACCGCGAGATATTCGACGAGCGTGCCCGCCGGAGAGGGGCGCACGATCCACTCCGCGTTGGTTTCGGTTTGCCAGATCATTCCGGCCCAACCACCCAGCGCCAGCAAGGTGCGCGAGAGGAATTCTTCCCGCTGGCTGTCGGTGATTCCCAAGGCTTGCAGCGATTCTTCGATTATTTCCAGCGGGCCGAAGCCCAGCGTCTCGATCCGCTTGATCTCGGTTGGAAGATTGCGCATCCAGCGATCCACCGGCCGGTTGTCTCGATTCAGGTCGATCCAAGCGCGAAGGAAACCTTGCTCGCGATTCGGCAGCGTCCAATGGGCAATGCCCTGATCGAGAAACGCACCGCAGTAGGGAATCAAGACGTCGTTCACCAGCCGGTCGGTGTCCACGCCGGTCGCGTCGAACAGCAGGTCGCGTTGCCGCACCGGCGGCGTCACCGGAGGGGCGAAACGACGCACGCCATGCACGCCCGCGTGACAAATCGACCACAACAGGGTCAACGTCACGGCCTCCCACGTGGCGGGACTCCATTGTTCGATCTTGGTCTCGTCGAACCGCTCGAACAGCGCGGCGGTGGCGTATTGAATATTCTTGTCGCGGCCGTCGGCGGCGCGGCGCAGATCGCGCATCACCCAGCGGCGCGTATCGTCGATCATCCGCTTGCGCAGGTCGGGTCGGGTCTCGACGCGAAATCGCCGCAGAGCGTCGGTCTCGGCCATCAACCACCGCAGCTCGGTTTCGGTCCCTAACCGCAGAGGATGCTCAAGCATCGCCATGCGAATATGGAACAGCGTGCCCAGGACGCGAACGAGATTGTCGGCCTCGTCGCCCAGGTCGTCGAGCAAGACCGCGAAGAGATCTTGATACTGGATTCGTCCGCGGGCCAACTCCTGTCGATACCGATCCTCGGACAAGTAGGCGTGGCATCCGAAGGTGGCCGCCCCTTGCTGCACGGCTTCGTCGAACGGCAAGTTCTCGAAGGCATGCAAGGTATTATGGTGTATGAAAACCCGAATTGGCGCCTGCGAGGGCAGCAGGTGTGCCGCGTGCTCAACGTCGTGCTTGAGCGACCTGAGCCGTTCGGGGATATCCCGTTGTGTCGCGTGTGGAGTCACAAGTGCAGAGGCATCGTTCACAGTTGAGCAAAGCCTCTCTTGCGTCTCAGCGGGGGCCGTGGCGTAGAGGACCCCACCTCGCGGCAGATCCAAGTGCCTGCCAGGGGGATTCTTTGTTGAGCGCCGAGGGCTGACGCCACCTCCCTAAGCAACCGCGCGGCCGCCAGCGAAAAGCCGGCCGCTGGGAATCGAGAACCAGGCTGGAACGGGGATGAAAGCGACGGGTCCACGTGGTAGTCGTTCAATCGTGGCCTTCTGGCACGGTGCTGCTCTAGGGGCGAGCGATCGTTCGCTCGACAGCATGTGCGGTTGCAAGGCGCCTATTCTCTAGAACCCTGGCTTCCTGGAAAGCGATACCATCGATTTTAGGCGCAGCGCCGACGAAGTGTCCAGATTGGTGCCAGAAACCTTACAGGATCGTCATCTTGCGCGGCATCTCCCGACGCGACCAAGAGAATTGCGTCGCATCGAGCAGCACATTGTCAAGCGCGTTGCATTAGAATCACTTCTGCTATTACCCTTGGCCCGCTGGACACCCGCGCCGCCACAATCGACCGCGACGACCGAGCGAGACGCAATTCATGCAGATTTGGGTCGATGCCGACGCTTGCCCCGGCGAGATCAAGGAACTGCTGTACCGCGCGGCCAAGCGGCGGCAGATCCTGGTGACACTGGTGGCCAACCAGGTTTTGTCGCCGCCCAAGTCATCCTATATCTCCACGATCCTGGTGCCCGAGGGAGCCAATGTGGCCGATCGGCGGATCGTCGAGCTGGCCTCGCCGGGCGATCTGGTGATCACGGCCGACATTCCGTTGGCCGCCGACGTGGTGGCCAAGGGCGCTCGCGCGCTCAATCCGCGCGGCGAGCTCTATACCGACGCCAACGTCGGCGAGCGGCTGGCCATGCGGAACCTGCTGGACGACATGCGCGGCGGAGGGCGAACCATGCGAGGACCCTCGCCGATCACCGCCGTCGACCGGCAGGCCTTCGCCAAGCAACTCGATCGCTGGCTGACCACGGCGAAACCGCGCGATCCCTGATAGCAACGCGCTGCCATCCCCCCGCATTGGGCCGCTAGCAACGCGCCGAGTGGCGCACGAATGGGGCGGTGCTTCGAAAAAGTCGAGTGCCAGCGCTCGCTTGTGGCGGCGAAAAGCGGAGCCGAACGGCCATCACGCCCGATAAAGACAGATGACACATCGTCGTTCGAAGCTGTCCTTGCCACTCACATTGTCTCAATCGTTCCCGCGCGAGGATGCAATCGCGTGCCATCAGGTAGGGAGACCTAGACCATGCTCCGCACATTCGGACTGGCGCTGGCCTGGTTGACGGCCGTTTGCGCCAGTTGTCTCGTCATGGCTCAAGAGCCCGCCGCGACTCGCAAGGCGCCGCGCGTCACGTTGCCCAAGAATCTGGAACAGTTCGCGCCGGAGCTGCGCGGCGCCGTTCCTCGCACCCGAGACGGCGCTGTTCCCCGTACCCGAGAGGGCGCCGTTCCTCGCACCCGAGAGGGCGCCGTTCCTCGCACCCGAGAGGGCGCCGTTCCTCGCACCCGCGAGACAGAAAAAATCTCGACCGAACTACCGCCAAAGGTAACGGACCGAGCTCGCGAAGCCGCCAAAGCACGCGTCAGGAAAGCAACGTCCGAAGCCGCGCCCACGCTGGCCGAGTTGGGAGCTAGCGCACCGTTCGACTATTCGGCCAGGGGCGGTTACCTGGTGGCCGCCATGCAAGACGACAACGGGCTGGCGCTGTGGGAGACGGCAAGTCGCAAGCGGCTGCGAGAACTGGAAGACAGCAGCCGGGCCTACGCGCTGGTGGCAATCTCGGACGACGCGCGCTGGATCGCCGGAGTGCGGCAAGACGAAAGCGATCAGATCGATCTGTGGCGCGCAGACAATGGACGGCGCGTGCGCGTCATCCAAGCCGCCGGTGGACGCAAAACCAAACTCGCGTTCGAGTCGGGCAGTCAACTGCGCGTGGTCGATGCCAATGGCGATGGAATCGTGATCAGCATACCTTCGGGCGAAGTGGTCGGCGGATCGAGCAGCCGGCAAGGTGGCGCCGCGGTCCGGCGGCCTGGTCTGCATATGGACGCCAGTCCTCGGGCGACGATGCCGGCGGCCCCTTCGACGACGCGAGCGGCGCCGCCCAGTCTGTCGCGAGACCTGGAACCGCCGTCGCTAGCGCAGCCGGCCCCAAGAACCGAGATGCGCAAGGAGCCGCGAATTCCCGAAGTGCCGCTGCCTGGCATGGCGCCGCCCCCGCAACCGAGGGCTATGCGTCGAGCCCCGGGCAAAACCGCCACCGCGCCGCCAGTCATCGCGGCGCCGGCGGCCGCGCCGGAACTGCCAAGCTTCGAACCGGTCCCGAGAGCATCCGACGAACCGGCAGCGGCGGGGCCTGACGAATCATCGATGGCCGCGCCCGATGAACCGCGGGGCGCCGCGCCTGAAGAATCATTTTCGGAAGCTCCTGAGGAACCGGCTTCGACAGCGCCGAGCGAGCCGGCACTCCCTGAATCGGCATTCGCGCCACCAAGCGACCCTGCCGGCGGAGCAGCGCCGAGAATGGCTGCTCCGGCCGAGCGCGGCGAGGCCAGCCCTGAAACCGAGGAATCGTCGCAACCGTTTCATTTCGAGATGGGCGAGGAGCCAGCCCATACGCCCGGTAGTCCCGCCCCGGCTGCGACCGAGGGTCCCGCGGGGGGAGCCGCGCCGAGCATTGACGAACCCCGCGCAGCTGCCGCGCCGCCGCACTCGACTGTCGCCGAGCCGACGCCGACCAGCGTCAGTATTCACTATGCCACGAACCGCAATCGGCTGGCTCCCAAGGACCGCGAGTGGTTGGTTTACTTTTGCGGCTTCTTCACCACCCTGCCGGCGTTCGTGATTTATGCACTGATAATTCTGGCGCTGTTGGTTTTTCCCTGGTTCGGCAAGCGATCGTGGGCCGGCGCGGCCGTGTTGGTGGGCTCGATGGGTTTGTGCTCGATGGGCCTGCTGGAAGCCTACGTCCGCTCGCAATTGCGCGACGAATTGTCGGGTGAACTGTACGGCTGCCGGGCCACCGAACTTTCCTACGGCAATTGCGAGATCTCGGTGCCGCCGCCGGAAAACCGCCGACCGGGAGATATCAGCCGGCCGGTCTCGGTGTGGATCTTCGAGGCGCCGGAGAACCCCGAGAAGCATTTCATGCTGCGGAACGTCGAGGAGCACAAGGATAAGGACGCGTTTTACCGCAGTCTTTCGGCCCGGCTGGATAAATCCGAAGCCCGGGCGGCGATGCTATTCATCCACGGCTACAACGTCTCGTTCGAGGACGCGATCTTCCGCACGGCGCAGTTGGCCGTGGATTTGAAATTTCCCGGCGCGGCGATGGCCTTCAGTTGGCCCTCGTATGCGGACCCGGTGAAGTACACCTTCGACGAGCAGAACGCCGAGGTGTCGATTCCGGCGCTGCGCGAAGTGCTCGAAGACCTGGCGGCCCGCAGCGGCGCCAAGCGCGTTCACATCATCGCCCACAGCATGGGCAATCGGGTGTTGGCCGGAGCGCTGCGCAACATGGACTCGACCGTCGAGGCCCGCAACAAGGCGGTGTTTCGCGAGCTGGTGCTGGCCGCCCCCGACATCGACAGCCGGGTGTTTCAATCGCAGGTATTGCCGCACATCGTGCGCAACGTGCAGCACTGCACGCTGTACGCCTCGTCGCGCGACCGGGCCCTGCGGGTGTCGCGCGCTTTCCACAACTACCAGCGACTGGGCGAGACCCAGCCGGAGTTGCTGGTCGCCACCGAACTGGACACGATCGACGCCTCGCTGGTCGATACGAGTCTGCTGGGTCACTCGTATATCGGCGACGTGCAGTCGATCGTTTCGGACCTGCACGACCTGGTGGTCGGCGGCAAGCGGGCGATGGAGCGGCTAGGCCTGGAATCGATGCAGCGCAACGCGCTCAAGTACTGGTCGATCAAGCCCGAAGTGCAAACCGCGAACGATGCGGCGCTAAGGCGCTAGCGGACGGCGAACTCGTGGCGGTGCTGGACAGCATTGGCTCGGCCAGAGGGTGCGCCGCGTCATCGGACCACGGTAGCCGTGCCGTAAAACGGTCCATTGATGCGACTGCTTGGTCAACAATTCCATTAGCGCTGCGGACCCCGGCCCAGTCTAATCGTCGTCGGCCCCTTGGGAGCGACCCACTGCGACCATTTCCTCAATTGACTTGAGCGAGGCCTCACGCCAAAGCTGTTCCAGGGCAGGTGTGTAGCCTGGGTCATGCTTCCGGATAGCTTCGCACAGCGACTCCAGCCACATCGTGTACATTTCGGGCGTGACACGGAGTTCCTTGTGGCGACGACCCAGCCTTTGGATTTCTTCGCGTGTGCCGGACATCTCGCGATCGAAACAGAGCATTTCCAACAGCGATTGGCGCAGCATGAGTTTTTGAAGTTTGAAATCCGTCTTAGCAAACATCTGAGCGACCGCTGGCGACTTGAATAAAAACCCATCGTAAAACGTGTCGAGAAAACGCTCGTCACGACGACATCGGTAGTAGCTGGCCGTCAACTCATTCGCTTGCTCTGCCATCGACGGGTATCCGTTTTGCGAGAACTGACTTTACGGGAGGTGAGCCGTTGTGCGTTACCTGCCATGACACACGAAAAGTGACTTTCGGTTGCGCAATGCTTCAGTGTAAGATCCAGCCAATCGTCTGCGGCGTTGGCTGTTTAGGCAAGCAACGCGATGCCGTCTCAATGCCCACGCACATGAGTGAGCAACCTTCACTCCGTCTGTCGCCCCGGTGTTCGACCGCCACCGAGGATGTGCGACGGCGCAACCAATGAGAAGAAGGGTTAATCGGTCTTGATCGAGCCACGGTGGAATCGGGTGACGATGTTGGGGTCGGGGAACAGCCCCACGCGGGCTTTCTCTTTGCCCTCGTAGTCGATCAGCGACAGCAGATGCCGCATGCTTTCCAGTCGGGCACGGCGCTTGTTATTCGCCTGTACGATGATCCAGGGGCTAAAGCTGTTGTGCGTGCGACTGAACATAACCTCCTTGTACCGAGTGTAGGCATCCCAAAGATCCTGCGCCTTGGCATCCAGCGGACTGAGCTTCCATTGCTTGAGCGGATTGCGACGCCGCGAACTGAACCGAATGGACTGCACTTCCTTACCGATCGAGAACCAGAACTTTACCAGCAAGACACCATCCTCGACCAACATGTGTTCAAACTCGGGCACTTGCTGCAGGTATCGCTCGTATTGCTCTCGCGTGCAGAAGCCGTTGACCGGCTCAACGACGGCCCGGTTGTACCAGCTCCGGTCGAAGAACACGATCTCGCCGCGATTGGGTAATTGTTTCATGTAGCGCTGAAAGTACCACTGGCCACGTTCTTCCTCGGTCGGCGCGGGCAGGGCCACGACGCGCATGGCCCGCGGATTGAGATGCTCGATGAAGCGTCGAATCGTGCCACCTTTGCCGGCCGCGTCGCGACCTTCGAACAGAATGGCCAGCCGTTTGCCTTGCTCCTGAATCCAGCGCTGCAGTTTGACCAGCTCGATCTGCAACGATTCCAGTTCGTATTCGTAGACCACAGCGGTCTTGATCTTGGCCACGTCCAGATTCTTGGAACGAAGCAGGCGGATGAAGTCACGCGTGGAATGCAGATCAGAAAGCTCGTCTGTGGTGAGGTATAGGCCCCCACCAAGGTCGGTATCTTGCCCCGTTTGAGCATCTCGGAGCTCACGTTCATCGTACAGGGCCGAGCCCATCGCCGAACCGTCGCCGAGACCTCCAGTCCAGGCGGCTTCAAACTGAGCGCGTTCGCCGTCACGCTCGGTCTCGTTCGTCTGGCCAATGTCATTCCGCGACGCTCTCGGGTCGGATACCGCCGAACAAGGCAGCGCGCCGCCGGCTTCGTCGTCGTGTTGCATATTGACATTCCGATTTGAGGTGTAGCCCGACTGCTACGCAAGTCAACTCGCGCAGGGTAGCCAACTTGATTACGCCTGGAAATGGACGAGGAAATCCATAATACGGGTTTCTGAAACCTCGTTCAATCAATCCTGAAATTATCTGGTCTG
>JANNQN010000181.1:0-3852 GCA_031400775.1 Planctomycetia bacterium
CATAGGTGTAGCGGAGGGGGATGTTGCCCTCGTCGCGAACGGTGGTCGGCAAGTTAAACGTGGTGTCGTAGGTGAAGCTGAGAGACCCGCCGTCCGGCTTCACGACGAACGTGTGATTGCCGTTGGCATCGAAATCGAAGAGCGAGATCGTATCCAGCGGCAATGTGACGCGGTCGAGCCGATGCACAGCGTCGTAGTCGAACCGCGCCGAGCGGTCGAGAGCGTCGCGGGTTTCAAGCAGTTGGCCGAGGTCATTGAAGAAGAGCGACGTGGTGTTGTTCAAGGCGTCGGTGATGAAAACCTCGCCGACGCTGCCGTAGGCGAAAGTCACGGCCTCGGCGCCCCCGTCACGGGAGGTACGGACGAACCGGCCCTGGCCATCGTATTCATAGAAAACGTGCGTTCCGTCCGGGTTCGTTACGGACGTCAGCGCGTGCTCCGCAGGCGAGCCGACAGTCGTTTCGTAGGTATATGCGATCGTGCCGCCGGGGCCGGTGACGCTCATCAGGTGCACGCTGGCCGCATCGTATGCATACGTCGTCACCCGCCCAGCCTGGTCGGTGAGTTGGGTTAGCCGACCCTCAGCGTTGTAGACGAAGTCGAAGTCGTCGCCGTTGGAGTGCGTCAAGCTCACGAGCTTCCCGGCGGCATAGTTCAGCGTGACCTGGCGCCCGTTCTGATCGGTGATGTCGAGCAACAGCCCCGTCAGCTCGTCAAAGCGGCTGACGGTTCCATCGGTCTCATGAAGCAGGAAAACACCGCCTTGCAGCGTTAGCTGCGCGGGATCTTGGAGCGAACCCACGAAGCTGCCGTCGGGCTGTTCCAAGAACCGTTGCGTGCCGTCCGGCCTGCGGATCAGGACGTCATTGGATTCAGCGTCGCGCGACAGGTCGAGATCCCACGGGTGAGACCAGCCGCGACCGAGAATGCCCAAGTCAAAGCGCCGCGAGATTGTCAGGGCGAACGTCCGTCCCCAGACTAGCGGCACCCCGTTAGCGGGCGCGGCGGCGTCGATGGTCGAATGCGGGCTGCCGCCTGGCAGCGCGTTATCCGCTTGTGTGAAGTGGAGGCTCAGAAGTTGGCTAATGTCGCTCGTGTAAATGCCGTAACGACTGAAGTAAGTGGCGGCGTCCCGGAGCGCTTGCACGTAAGAGCCAACGGTTGGTCCGACTCGCGCCAACAGGTTGCTGAAAACCACGTCCCACGCGTCGGGCGCAACGTCTGGCGGACGCAGCTCGTCCCTGGCCGCGGCCAGGTCGAAAATCTCTGAGTCGGGTCCGGCCACGAACAGTTCGAACTTGAGCAAGTCATGTAACTGCCGCAGCGGGTTGCCATCATCTTGGAGGCGAATCTCCAGGCGTTCGCGGGCGCCCGGCGGAATCACACCTGCCGGACCGGTTTGACTGATGGCCAGGAACTGGGCCTCGCGGTTGCGGGGCGGCTCGGGCGGGATACCAAAAAGAGCCGCATCATTTGTTGATGAGTTCGCAAGAAAGGCGTCTTGCGATGTGACGAACAGCAGGGGCGCCGGAATGTCCGTTTCTCCGAGGTTCGCATACTCGACGACCAGCACTGACGGGCGGCCCAAGAGAATTCGAGACGGCGTTACCAAGTGGGCTTCAAGCCGGCCGGGGTTCCCGGCCGTCACCGTGAAGCCGTCCGCCAATTCCGTCGAGTTGGCCCCGTCCACGGCGCGCACGCTGTAGGAGCCGGTCACCAATCCCACGAGATTGAACGTCACGAAAAAGCTCGTCTCACTCTGTGGCACGATGTTCGCCGCCGGGCGCTCGCCGCCGGGCCCGACCAAGCTGAAGACGGTCTTGTTCGAGAAGCCCGTCCCGAAAACCGTGGTCGTGACCTGTCCCGCAGTGCTGCCGTGGCTCGGAGTAATGCGATCAATTTCCAGTCCCACCGTATCGGCGGAGAGCGAAAAATGCCCAAGCGACACGTTCGCTGTCGAGCTCCCGCGCACCCGGATGAGGTAAGGGGCCGGGGCGCCCGCCAGCAAAAACTCGGGATCAGGATTGACGAACGCGACCACGCGCTGTTCAAAGTCGTTCACGTCGGGAAAGTCGCCCACGCGCACGAGAATTTCGCCGATTTGTGGGTCGGTGAAATGAGCCGTCAGCCGGGCGTCCGTTCCCGGCGGAACGTTCAGCCGAAAGTTGAACTCCTGCCCTAGCGACAAATCGCGCTCGATCGTCGGGCCGTCCAATTCGAGGATCGAAGCTGCCCCGCTGGTCGCTCGGGAAAACTCGGAAGTGTCGGTCGGCAGGGACGGCGTGGCTGGGTTGGAGTCGTGGTCGAAGAGACGTGTCGCGGTCGCGGTCACTTGTTGCCCGGGAGTCAGCAACACCGGCACTTCGGCGGAGAAGTTCACGTTGCCTGCCGAGTTGGTATGGACAACCGTCTCGCCGAGGAATATCTGCCCTTCGCCGTGCCCACTGGGATCTGCCGCGTCGTTGGCGAAGAACTGGATCAAGAAATCGGTCTGCGCCAGGCTGTTGAGTGAACCGAAAATGGTCGATTCCACCGCCGTCGAGAGGATCTCGAGCAGGACCGGAAAGTTTTGCAGGTTGTTGGGGCCGGTGTCGGCGTCGCCGGTGTCGTTGACCGTCACGCCGTTGCCACCCAGGTCAATTCCCAAACCGACCAAGCCGGGCACGCCGACGTTGGCAAAGATCGAGTTTCCGAGGATGGTCACCGGGCTGCCGAAAACGTTAACCCCGCGGAAACCATTGCCAAAGATCGAGTTTCCCAGGATTTTCAGGTTATTGCTACCGGCGATCCCGTCCCCAGTGCTGAAAGCAATGACGTTCCCCGCACCCGGGGCCGTTCCGCCGATGACGGAAGCACCGAGACTGAACGCATTGATGCCTGGGCGATTGAAAGGGGCAGGGCCGCCATTACCAAGCGGGCTAATGCCATCGGCTTGCGTGCCAATGAAGTTGCCCAACACCACGGTCCCCGACGCCGTCCCGCTGATGCCGCCTTCCCCCGGGTTGCCGGAAATGAGATTGCGCGCGTGGACAATCCCGTCGAGCATCCCATCGTCGTCATCGTCGCCGCCAATCGTGGTGCCGCTACTCCCGAACAACCCGATGCCCCCATTTCCGTTGCCGATCGCCACCGTGCCCGTGACGTCCGTGCCGATGTAATTGCCTTGGACGAGGCTGCTCGTCATGAAGTTGAGACTTACGCCAAAGCCGCTATTGCCCGAGATGATGTTGCGCGCCCCGGCCACCGTCCCGCCAATGACAGTTCCGTTGTTATTGAAATTCTGAGAGCTGGCGCTCACGCCCGGACCCCCATTCCCCAGGTCTTGCGTGCCAGTGACGTCCGTGCCGATGAAGTTGCCAAGTACCTGATTCGTGAAGGAAAGCTCACCCAAAGCGACCCCGCTGCCGTTGTTGCCCGAGATGATATTGCGGGCGGCAGATGTTGTGCCGCCGACCCGGTTGCTGGTGACACCGAATGTCAAAAGCACACCCTGGCCATTGTTGCCCAGATCAACCGTGCCACTGGCATCCGTGCCGATGAGGTTTCCTTCGACCACGTTGCTGTTTGCACGAACGGCGAGAACCCCGTCGCCATTGTTGCCCGAAATGAGATTGCGGGCGGCAGGTGTCGTGCCGCCGACGCGGTTGCCGACCGCATCGCCATTATCACCCCCCAGCAGAAACACACCCGAGCCAGTGTTGCCTAGATCGACCGTGCCGCTGGCATCCGTGCCCATGAAGTTGCCTTCGACCACGTTGCTGTGGCTGGGAACAGCCAGGATGATTCCGTGTCGAAAACGGTTGATGACCAGTCCTCGGATGGTGCTGCTCCCGCCGAGCGTTGTCAGCCCAT
>JANNQN010000182.1:0-22545 GCA_031400775.1 Planctomycetia bacterium
CGCAAAAAATCGTGGTCGATACCGCTCCGCCGCCGGTAACCATCGCCCGCCTCCACCCGTCGAGCGATTCGGCGCTCGATGGCGACGGAATCACGAGCAACACGGTGCCGCTCTTTTTTGGCTCGGCCGAAGCTAATGCCATCATCCGCATGTTCGTCCAGGTTCCAGGCGGGGAGGGCCCGGTCAACATACCCATCGGGCTGACCGTGGCCATTCCGTTGGACGGCACCAATGCGTTCCCGAACGGAAGTTGGGGTCTGGTCTCGACCGTCGATCTGAACGATCCAATTCTGGGTTTGCCGCTCGACGGCGTGCGCCACCTGTTCGTCACTGCCGAGGATCTGGCCGGAAATATTTCCGACGAGGTCGCGATCGACATCTTCCTCGATACGCAAGGTCCGCAGGTGACCGGCGTGTTCATTACCGACGTGCCGGATTTCAATCTGTTTGGCCTTAAGCCCAATAACGCTTCTTCTGGCCCCACGCCACTGGTTAACAGCCTGACGATCAATTTGCGAGATCTACCCGCGCGCGACGCCGCCTTCCTGTACAACGCGATCAACGCGGGGATCGCTTCGACGCCCGGAGTCATCACGTTGCGTGGTGACCAGAACGGACTGATCGCGATAAGCCAGATCATCGTTACCAATAATCCACCCGTGGCCGGAAACTTTGCCACGGCCTCGATCGAATTGGCGTTTGCCCGGCCTCTGCCCGACGATCGCTTTACGCTGATCGTGTCGGACTCGATAACCGATCCTGCCGACAACCGCCTGGACGGCGAGAGCAATGCCAGCGAGCCGCAAAACGTGCCGCAGTTCCCCAGCGGCGACGGTGTGCCCGGCGGATCGTTCACAGCGCGCTTTACTGTCGACTCGCGGCCAGAAATCGGCTTCTACGCGGGATTGCACGTGATCGCCGACATCAACGGCAACGGGTACCTGGACTATGCGAACGTCGACGCCACGAATCGCGACTTGATGTTTCAATTTGGCGAAGTGAGCGATCAGCGTTTCGCCGGCAAGCTTTCGCCCGGTTTGCTCCCCGGCTTCGACGTGCTGGCCGCCTATGGCAGGGTCAACAATAGCTATCGATTCCTGGTGGACTTCAACGGCAACGGCGCTTTCGACGGTGGCGAGTTCATCACCAGTCCCGTGCAAGTCAGCGCGTTGGCCGTGGCCGGCAACTTTAACTTGGCTTCGCCCGGAGATGAAGTCGCGCTGTTCACTGGCACGACGTGGTACATCTTGTCGCCCGGGCTGGGCGGCGTGGCAACTTCGTTCGCCGGAGCGAGCCCTGGCTATCCGTTGGCCGGAGATTTCGACGGTGACGGCAACGAAGATCTGGCGACGTATCAGAACGACCAGTTCTATTTCGATTTTGGCCCGTCGTTTGGCGGCGTCGGGGCGCAGATATCCTTCGGCGCTCCGGGCGCGAAAGACCGTGCCGTGGCCGCCGACATGGACGGCGATGGCATCGACGACATCGGTCTGTGGATTCCCAACACGGGGACCGACCAAGGTAAGAGCGAATGGCGATTCTTGATCTCCAACGACCTAAGCGGGGAGGACCGCATTCCTGGAACCGTCAACACCCTGGCGCACCCGTACGCCCCAGTCCCGTTGGGACACGACATCTCGTTTCACTTCGGCGATCAAACGGCGCTGCCGATCGTAGGCAATTTCGATCCGCCGGTCGCGGCTCCGGCCGTCACACAAAGCTCGGCAGCAGGCTCAACGGCGGGCTCGACAGCTCCGGCGACGCCGGCTGCTCCCGCGCTCACGCCGAACCAGAAGATCGTGGCTTCGCTGTATCACGACATCCTGGGCCGTGCGCCCGACCCGACGGGCCTCGGTCTGTACACTTCACAACTCGTTGCCGGCGTCACTCGGGCCGCGATCGCCCAGTCGATGTTGAGCTCGGCGGAGCGTTTCGGCAACGTTGTCGATCAGTTGTACGACACCTACTTGCATCGCAAGGCCGATGCCGGCGGACGCGCTCACTGGGTGGGCACGTTACTGGGTGGCGGAACCGAGGAGGCGGTTGCCGCGAGCTTCATGCTTTCGGCCGAGTACGCGGCGATGCACGTCGGCAACACGGAATTCGTCAAGGCATTGTATCGCGACGTGCTCGGACGCGGCCCCGACGCTCCGGGCCAGGCAGCGCACCTGGCGACGCTGGCCAGCGGCAAAACCCGAGCCGAGGTCGTCGCCACGTTCCTGTCGTCCAGCGAGCGTTACCACCGCGTCGTCGACCAACTTTACATGCAGTTTTTCCAGCGCCACGCCGACCTGACCGGCATCGCCTGGTATGGCGCGAAGCTCAAAGCCGGTGAACAGACCGTGCGTGCCATGGCAATATCCCTCGTCGCCGCGGACGAGTACTTCGCGCAGCTCTAAGCCCACCGAAATCCCAATCGCCCGCAGCCACCGATCGTGGCCGCGAGGCGGTTTTTCAGTTGCTTCGCACGCCAGCCGGGGCTAAACCTAAGTTCGTTGCGCTTTACAGCGGGCGAACCTGCGCTGCTGCCCGCTGGTCACGGCGGCTGGGGAACATCATAATCAACCCGATGAATATCCTCCGTGGATCACGGCGCGAGGCGGCAGTCGATCGAGGTTTCACGCTCGTGGAACTGCTGGTCGTCATCGCCATCATCGGCGTGCTGATCGCGGTGTTGCTGCCGGCGATCCAGGCGGCTCGCGAAAGCGCGCGGCGGACCTCGTGCATCAACAATCTCAAGCAAATCGGCGTCGCCGCCAATAACTTTCACGCCAACAACCGGGCTTTTCCGGTCGGCGCTGAATCCAAAGAATGGCCCGCGTCGCAGTTCAATCCCTGGACGTTTTACCGCTGGTCGTCGCTGGCGCATCTGACGCCGTTCTTGGAGGAGACCAACGCCCGCAGCGCCTTGGATTTCAGCGTGCCTCTCTATAAGGGAGTGAGTGCCGAGGTGCCGGCGGTGAACAAGGACGGCGTGAAGCTGATGGTGTCGGTGTTTCTCTGCCCGAGCGACCATGGGCAACGGATCAACCAGGCGTTTGGGCCGACGAACTATGCGGCCTGTGCCGGCAGCGGCGCCGGCGGCGGGTCGCCGATCAATTCCGATGGCGTGTTCTTCGTCAACTCGCGCACCCGAATTGCCCAGATCACTGACGGCACGAGCCACACGGCGTTATTCTCCGAAAGTTTGCTAGGCAACCCGGACTTTTCTCCGCTACAACGCGACGTCCAACTGGACTACAAGTTCACGCTCACCGCGCCATTGACCGACTCAAGCTGCGCGAACACCTCGCAGTGGAACATTCAAAATGGCCGCGGTTTTGCCTGGGTCAGCGGCGAGATGCGCTGCGCCCTGTACAACCACTACTACCGACCCAACGAGCCGACGCCCGATTGCATGGGTAGCTCGTTCGGAAGCGTCAGAACAGTCTTCACCCCGTACGGCTGGCGCGCCGCCCGCAGCAAACATAACGGCGGCGTGAACTTGCTGATGGCCGATGGAGCGGTGCGGTTTGTCGAGGACGGCGTCGAGGGGTCGGTGTGGCGTGCCCTTTCAACGCGGGGGCGCGGCGAGGTCATCGAGAGCGGCGAATGATCGGGTCGCTGCTAAGGAGTGTCGGGCTACGGCGCCGGATTGCTATGCCGGCAAGCGGAAGTGAACACTGATGGCCGTTTATCACGCATGCCCGCACTGTCGCACCCTCTTGCAAATACCGGAAGGGTGCGAGGGCCAGTCCGCCAAATGTCCCACTTGCGTGGCCGAGTTTGTCATCCCCGGCACGGCAACCGGGACGGCAACCGCGCCGATCTGCGCCGTGGCGGCGCCGGTGGCCGGTCAGGTGACCGACGCCGATCTCGAGCGCGCCAAGCAGCGTTTCACCCAAGTGACGGCCGAGAACGTGGGCTTGCAGGTCGATCTGGCGCGGCAGCGCCGTCGCCGGCAGCGGCACTCGGCCAGCCTCTCTTCCTTGGAGTTGTTTCAGTCGACGCGTCAGACTCTCGACCACACTTTTGGCCGCAACGGCGGCCTGCTGGTTGCCGCCACCGTGGGTCCGGCGATGTTGGTTCTGTTGGCCAGCCCATTCTCGCCCTCCGCGCTGGGCTATCTGCTCATCATCCTCGTTGGAATTACTTTGGCGGGCCTGGCTTACTTGCCTTTTTCTTTCTATCCCGAGGACGAAGTGCTGGCCGCCGCGATTCCGCGCGTGACCGAACGGCTCAAGGAGGCGACGGTCGCCTACGAGCGGTTGGCCGCCGACGAAGCGACGCAGCGCGAACAAGTCACCGCGGCCGAAGCCGAATATGCCCGACTCAAAGCGGCGCTGGCCAGCCGCCTGCATTGGTTGCGCACCTGCCGCTGGCAGGAAATGAAGGGTCGCAATTTCGGCAACTTTCTCGGCTTGGCCCTCGAGGAGCATGGCTACCAGGTCGAAACGATTGCGGGCGGGACCGACGAGCGCGCGTTCGACATGCTGGCCGGCCGCGACGGTAAGCGCGTGGCAGTGCGAGTCACCGGGCAGCCCGAGGCGGCCATTGACGTCGACGCCGTGCAGCAGGCGCGATCGGCCATGGCCAGTCATCATTGCCAGTCGTGCGCGGTGGTCACCAATTCCCGTTTTACTGCGTCGGCTCGCGAGATAGCCGAGCGTGTTGGCTGCAAGCTCATCGACGGCACGCAGATTCCGGACCTGATCGAAGGCCGGATCGTTCTTTAAGCGGCGCCGTTCCACCTTGGGTTACACCGCATCAGGCGGCTACAATAGCCGCTCGCGCCGACTTGAAGCGGCGCCGCAGTAATTATCTCTTGGCGCCCTCGCATGACGAGCCCAGACAGCACCAATGCGATCGATCCGCCCGACCACCCGTCCGAGCCGGGCTATACGCTCGTCGAGCTCGTGGCCTATTTTCTCAAGCTCGGCACGCTCGGTTTCGGCGGCCCGGTGGCGCTGGTGGGCTACATGCACCGCGAGCTCGTCGAGGGTCGCCGGTGGATCTCCGAGGCCGAATACAAGGAAGGAATCACGTTGGCTCAGTTGGCGCCCGGACCGCTAGCGGCGCAATTGGCGATTTACTTGGGCTATGTGCATTACGGCGTGTGGGGCGCGACGCTCGCGGGCGTGGCCTTCACCCTGCCCTCGTTCATCATGGTCGTGGCGCTGGGTTGGGCCTATCAGGCCTACGGCGGCATTGGCTGGATGCAGGCGGTCTTCTACGGCGTCGGCGCCTGCGTGATTGGGATCATCACCCACAGTGCTTACATGCTCACCCGGCGAACGATCGGCACGAGCCGGCTACTGTGGCCGATTTGGCTGGCTAGCGCCGTGTGTACCGCGGTCACGGAAACCGAATACATCGTCTTTTTTCTGCTGGCCGGCGTGCTGGTGTGGTGGGTTCGCAGCAGGCCGAGTCCACCTCGCATGCCTTCGGTCTCGGCCGTGTGTCTGTTGCCGCTGGCAACGGTGCTGGGATTCGAGGTCAGCCAGGAGACGCAGACCAAGTGGGATATCGTGCTGTTCTTTACCAAGGCCGGCGCTTTTGTGTTCGGCAGCGGCCTGGCCATCGTGCCGTTCCTGTATAGCGGCGTGGTACACGAATATGGCTGGCTCGACGAGCATCAGTTTCTCGACGCGGTGGCCGTGGCGATGATCACGCCCGGCCCCGTGGTGATTACGGTTGGCTTTATCGGTTTCCTGGTGGCCGGGCTCAGCGGCGCGACGCTGGCTGCCGTGGCCACGTTCTTGCCGTGCTATTTGTTCACCATCATTCCCGCTCCGTACTTCAAGAAATACGGCAATCGGCCGGGCATTGCGAATTTTGTCGACGGCGTGACCGCAGCCGCGATCGGCGCCATCGGCGGCGCCGTGGTGGTGCTGGGCCGGCGGACGATTTTGGACGGTACCTGGCAACCGCAATGGCCTAAGGTCCTGATCCTGCTGGCCACGCTGGGGCTGCTGGTCAGCGGTCGCAAAATACCCGAGCCGGTCATCGTGCTGGCGGCGGCGCTCGTGGGACTGGTTATTTTCCCCTACGTGGGGCGCTAATCCGCTTGATATTCGGGCAGCGAGACTTGCTGCGCCCGAGCCTGCCTATCATCATTCCATACAGCCGTTCGTTGCTTCGCCATACCTTCGCGGGAACGCACATGTCCGATCGAAATCCCCACAACAATTCGGACATCAACGGAACATCGACGCCTGCGCGGCTGCCGCGGCGGCGCGTGCTCAAGCTTCTTTCCGCGATCGGAGTAGGCGGCGCCGTGTTTCGCCGCGCGCTGGCAGCCGGGGTCGAGTCGGCCGGCACGGTCACGCCCGAGATGGTTCAGCAGGCAGAATGGATTTCCGGAGTATCGCTCAAACCGGAGGATCGCGAACTGGCGGCGCGCGATCTGACGCGAGCGCTATCGGGGTTCGAAAAGCTGCGAGCCGTCAAGCTCGACAACAGCGTCGCGCCGGCGCTGCAATTCAATCCGACTCCGCGAGCGCCGGCGCCTGCAACCGGCAACGCACCTCGAGCTCAAGCGCGGTGGATCGACGCGCCGTCGCCCGAGCGGCCATCGTGCGAGGACGATCTGGCGTTCATGAGCGTCACGTCGCTGGCGGCGCTAATGCGCACGCGGCAGGTGACATCGTTGGAATTGACCAAGCTGTATCTCGAGAGGCTGCGGCGCTACGACCCCGTGTTGCATTGCGTCGTGACGTATACCGAAGAATTGGCACTCAAGCAGGCCGAGCGTGCCGATCGAGAAATCGCCGCCGGGCAGTATCGGGGTCCCTTGCACGGAATTCCCTGGGGCGCGAAGGACCTGATCGCCTGGCCCGGCTATCCGACCACTTGGGGTGCGACGCCATTCAAGGACCAGGTGATCGACACCAAGGCCACCGTGGCCGCGCGGCTGGAAGAAGCCGGCGCCGTGTTGATCGCGAAGCTCTCATTGGGAGCGCTCGCGCAAAATGACCGTTGGTTTGGCGGCATGACCCGCAATCCTTGGAACGTGCGGCAGGGATCGAGCGGTTCTTCGGCCGGCAGCGCCTGCGCCACCGCCGCCGGACTGGTTGGCTTTGCCCTGGGCAGCGAAACCCTGGGCAGCATCGTGTCGCCGTGTAGCCGCTGCGGCGTGACGGGTCTGCGGCCCACCTTCGGGCGAGTCAGCCGACACGGCTGCATGTCGTTGGCCTGGAGCATGGACAAGATCGGCCCCATCGCGCGCACGGTCGAGGATTGCGCGGTTGTGCTGTCCGTGATTCACGGTCACGACGGTCTCGACCCGACCGCGATCGACCGACCCTTCGAGTGGCCCTCGCGGCGCAGTCTCGGCACGTTTCGGGCCGGTTACGTGGAAGACAATCTGCCGGTCGAAAAACGTAGCGAATTGCAAGCGCTGCGCGAAATGGGCGTCCAGCTTGTGCCGATCAAGCTGCCGTCGAAATACCCCATCACCGCGCTCACGATGATTCTCGATACTGAAGCCGCGGCCGTCTTCGACGAGCTCACCCGGAAGGGAGTGACCGAGGGGTTGAACGACTGGCCCGAGACGTTCCGCCGAGGGCAGTTCGTGCCTGCGGTGGAGTACTTGCGAGCCAACCGCATCCGGACGCTGCTGATGCGCGAAATGGAAGAGGTCATGTCGACAGTCGATCTGTATGTGGGTGGAAACGACTTGCTGCTGGCGAATCTGACCGGGCACCCTACGGTGGTACTGCCCAACGGCACGCGCCCGCGCGACGGCGTCGAGACGCCGAAAGGCCTGACCTTCACCGGCCAACTATTCGGCGAGGCGGAACTCCTGGCCGTTGCCGGGGCTTATCAGCGAGCCACGGGTTTTCACCTGGCCCGACCGCCGATGGACAAGGTGTTGGCGGAACCGGAAGAGTCCGCCGAAGCGGTGAAGTGATGCGGTCGCCTGGAAATAGGCGGTTTGTAGTGGGCTAAGCCGCCAGCGATGGCTCGACGGCCGCGTAACTGACGTGCGCCGTATTGTTGGCTACCGGGAGGCCGCGGCCGATGGAGTCTCCCCGAGGTATTTTCCGTACCAATCCAGGTAACGCTGCGCCCGATCTTGCTGGTAGCTTGGCCGCGTGATCTCGTGGAACTGGCCCGGATAAATGATCAACTGCGTATCCCGGCCCAGGCTGCTGAGCGCCTGGTACATCTGTTCGGAGTTGAGCAAAGGGACGTTGAAATCTTTCTCTCCGCACAGAAACAAAGTCGGCGTGACGATGCGGTCGGCGTGAAGAAACGGGTAAGAGACGCGCATCCACGCGTCGGGGTTGCCCCAGGGTGTGCCTAGCTCGGCTTCGTATTCGCGGATGTACATGTCGGTGCCGTAGCTGGCCAGGATGTTCGACGAGCCTGCTCCGCTGACGGCCGCCTTGAATCGCGTGTCGCTGGCGATAACGTAGTTAGTCAGCATCGCGCCATAACTCCAGCCGCCAACGCCCAGGCGTGCCGGATCGGCCAGCCCCTGAGCCACGACATGGTCGACCGCGGCCAAGACATCTTGCCGGTCGAGATTGCCCCAGTCGGCATAGATGGCTTTCGCGAACGCCTCACCCCGGCCCGAGCTGCCGCGAGGATTGGCCGCTACGACGAGATATCCTTTGGCGGCGTACAACTGCCAGTCGAAATAGAATTCGTTGCTGAATTGCGATACCGGTCCGCCGTGGATCCGCAGAATCGTGGGATACTTCTTACCGGCCTGATAGTCGAGCGGCTTGACCATGAAGCCGTGGATCTCCGTGTCGTCGGCGCTCTTGAAGCGGATTTCGTCGACCGTCGCCAGCTTGAGTTGCTCGAGCAGCTTGTCATTCTGGCGCGAGAGGGGCCGCGCGCCGGAATCGAGCGCGTAGACTTCCGGCGGTTGATGGGGCGTGCTGTCGAGGATGGCAATCTTGCCGTCGCGCGCGAGATCGAAGCCGGTGGTGTTGCGCCGGCCGGCCAGCACGCGATCGACTTTGCCGCCTGCTAGGGCGACCTTGGCGAGATGCCTGGCGCCGTCGTCTTCGATGATGCAGTAGATCGACTTGCCGTCGGCCGCCCAGCGCGGCTGCACCATGTTGCGGTCCAGAGCTGGCGAGACGAGTTTGGCCACTCCGCCCGCGGCGGGAATGACCGCTAACTGATGCGTGGCATAGAAGATTAGCTTGCTCGCGCCCCCTTGCACGTATGCGATCGAGCGGCCGTCGGGGCTCCAGGCCGGGCGGCTCTCCCAATCGGGGTCGCAGTCGGCGCCCTCGAATGTCGTGAGCTGTCGCGGCGTGGCGCCCAGCTTAGCCTCGATCACGTAAATGTCGTGGTTTGAGTGCCGGTCAAAGTCAGCACCGCGCTTGCTGACAAAGGCAATCGACGAGCCGTCGGGGGACCAGGCCGGCAGCGATTCGTGATAGTTGCCGGGCGTCAGGCATTCCGCCTTACGCGTGGCCAGGTCGAACAGAAACAAATGCTGCCGCTTGCGGTCCAGATAGCCCGACTTGTCTTCTTTGAAATAAAAGCGATCGATGACGATCGGCCGGGGCGCCTTTTTCTCAGCGCCTTTTTTCTCGCTCTCGCCTGCGTCGGGATCGGGATCCTGCACGACGAGCGCCATGCGCTTGCCGTCGGGCGACCAGGCAAAGTCGCTCACGCCGCCTTTGATCTCCGTGATTTTGGTCGCTTCGCCGCCGGCGCGGTTCATCAGCCACACCTGCTCGCCGTCTTCTTCGCTGGTGCGACTGGAGAGAAACGCCAGATATTGGCCGTCGGGACTCCAACGGGCGTGGTGCTCGTTGTCAGGAGTGCTGGTCAGTTGAATCGCGCGCGTGCCGTCCCAACTGGTCATCCAGACGTCGGTTGTCTGCTTGTCCCGCTTGAGATCGGTCGTTCGCACGCTGTAAGCCACCCACGCGCCGTCGGGCGAGACTTGCGGATCGGCGACTTTTTGCAGGGCGTGAAAGTCGTCCAGAGTGACGGGCCGTTTTTCGGCTGCGACGGCGAATGCATTTACGGCAAGCGCGACGAACACTGCCAAAACCGCAAGACGGACGAACATACTGGGAATCATGGTGGATGGTTTCGTAGTCGGGGGTGATTAGTTCCGCGTCCGCGCGGACGAAGAGCGCATCGGGTCGGGGTCCGCGGGGGGCGTTGCACAAATCGCCGCTGCTTAGCTCACAATTCTGACGGTTTGCGAGGCGGGTTCAAGGCCCGTCGACCGAATTGGGCCCGACGCCGAGCCCTTACTGATCCCGGAACGTATGGCGAATCAGTTCGACTTCGTTTGGGTCTGCCGGGGCCCGTTCGAGCAGCGGAGCGGGAAGATCGCGCACGTGGCGATCGAAGAAAGCGCGGGTGTAATCGCGTATCAATTGCATCGCGCGCGTGCGGTTCTTCCTGGTTTCGTCGGATTGTCCGGTTTCGAGCAAAAGGATATCGCTAAAACTCTCGTGAGCAATACCCGGCGTGTCGAGCGTGACTTCGTAGCTGACAGCCTTCACGCTTTGGCAGAACTCTTGCCGCGCTCGGCGAAGCTCGGCTTCCAAATCTTTTCCCGGAGTTTGCAGCAGCGCGAAGATTCTTGAAATCCCCTGTCGCGGCACGCGGCGAACGTATTGAACCATCATCGGTTGATCCATGGTGCTGCCGTCCGGGCGTTTTTCGACGGTCATCGTCCGACCAAATGAATCGAGCAGCGCTCCGGCCTTCAATCGCTTATCGAGTTGACAGGCGCGGGCCGCGTTTCGGCCGCCGAACGAGTGCCCCAATACGCCCGTCCGAGCCAGGTCCAGGCGACCCTGGAACGGACCAGGCAACTTGCCGGACTCAAGCAGCTCGAGCTGATCAATCGCGAATACCGCGTCTTTTCCGCACTCTTCGACGACCTGGCGTTCGAATGCTTGGGTCTCCTCGGGGCTGCGCGGTTGGGTCCATGTTGCTTCGGAAAAGCGCGTCACGCGCTGGTCGGGAAACCGCACCGCAAGGGCGATCGTAGGAGAGTCGAGGCCCACGACGACATAGCCGTGGCTGGCGAGATCTTCGGCCAGCATGCTGTACCCCAGCACATTGAATCGCAATCCATGAAGCAGGAGCAATACTGGGTACTTGCTCGAATGCGAACTAAGTTCCGCATCGGCAACCGCATGCGTTTGCGCGGATGCAAGTGCTTCGTAGGAGGCACCGGCCTCTCTTTTCAGATTCTCGGCGCCAATGGCCGCTTCGATCGCGCGAAAATCGGGGATGTATGCCGCCCGCGGCGCGGACGACCGCGGCGTAGCGGGATACCAAACGTGTGCCATGAGCTCGCGTTTGGCGCTCGCGCCGGCCGCAGCTTGGTCGCGCGCCGGATCGACCCAATGATACGAGGTTCTGCCAATCGAAAGCGGTCCGCTCGGGCGAAGAAGCTCGGGCGGCGCAGCCTGGCACGTATTCGGGAGACCGCCCAGCAGAAAGGCCGCGAGGCAGGGCATTGAGCGTTGCAGAATCAGCCGGTACATGGCATGCGCGTCAATTGACGGTCCCGGGGCCTTTTCTCGAATTCGCCACCGATACGTATTCGCGGCTTCCGTCGACATCTTGTCGAAGACGGTCGACGTAATCTTGCGCCGCGGCTAGGATGGCCGCAACGATTCGCGCCGCCGCGAGGCGGCCGTGCCCTACAGCAATCTACCAGCCGAGAAGTGCAATTTGTATGCCCGCCAGCTCGTCGGACCTTCCGCACGCCTCCTCGATCCATAGCCCGAGCGGAGGCAATTCTGGCGGAGGGCAAATCGGCATGGCGGCGGCCGTCTCGATCGGCATCGGCGGCATGGTCGGAGCCGGGATTTTTTCGATCCTGGGAGTCGTGGCCGAAGCGGCGGGCAACGCCATGTGGCTGGCCTTTGCCATCGGCGGCGTCGTGGCCCTGTTGTCGACGTACTCCTACGCCAAGCTCGGCGCCACGTTTCCCTCGGCCGGCGGCGCCGTGCATTTTTTGGTCAAGAGCTTTGGCGATGGAATTCTGGCCGGAGGTCTCAACCTGTTCATGTGGGCCGGCTATATCATTTCGCTGGCGCTCTATGCCTCGGCTTTTGGCAGCTATGCTGCGACGTTCGTGACCGAGAAGCCTTCGCCGCTGTTGCTCAAATCGCTGGCCGTCGGCTCGGTCTTGCTGCTGACGCTGGTGAATGCTTTCGGCGCGAAGATGATGGGGCGTTCGGAAACACTGATCGTGGCCATCAAGGTGGCTATCCTGGTGCTGTTTGCCGGTGTCGGTCTGTGGTTCATCAAAGCGGAAAATCTTTCGCCGGAAGCCTGGCCCGAGGTCCGCTCGATCTTGTTCGGCTCGGGCGTGTTGTTCATCGGCTACGAAGGCTTTGGCCTGGTAACCAATGCCGCCGGCGACATGCGAAACCCGCGTTGGATGCTGCCTCGGGCTTTGTATACCAGCGTCGTGATCGTGATCGCGATTTACCTGGCCGTGTCGTTGACCGTCAGCGGCAACCTGACAACGGGCGAGATCGCGGCCGCGCGCGACTATGCCCTGGCCGAAGCGGCCCGTCCGTTCCTGGGCCAGTTCGGCTTCCGGCTGATCGCCATCGCGGCCCTTTTTTCCACCGCCTCGGCCATCAATGCCACGCTGTTTGGTTCGGCCAACGTGTGCTACATGATCGCCCGAGACGGCGAGTTGCCCGTCGGCCTTTCGCGCACCGAATGGAAGCAAGCCAGCGGCGGATTGTTGGTTACCGCGGCGCTCGTGGTGGTTGTGACGTTGGCGTTCGATCTGAAGGGCATCGCCATGATGGGTAGCGCCGCATTCCTGCTGGTCTACGCGGCGGTCAACGCCGGCCACTTGCGCGTCCTGAAGCAGACTGGCGCGAATGCCGCGATCGTGTGGATGTCGCTGGCGACCTGTCTGACGATGTTTGCCATCTTGTGCCAATACACTTATGAACAGCAGCCGGCCGCGATCGCGGCGCTCGTAATCATCGCCGCCGCGTCGTTCGCCGCCGAGTGGGCCTATCGACGGCTGACCGGACGGACGATCAAAGACGTGGTGTAAGGCCGCCGAGCCGACTCCGGCCCGGGATTATTGGCGCAATAATTCCGTCTGACCGGCCAACTGCGGCAAGTGGCCGCGATGTGTCGATTCGTCGAGGTCGCGGAGCATGCCCCAGCGGCTGGCTTGCCAGACCTGCCGGGTGTGAACCTCCAATGCCGTCAACCAGCCGTGGCGCCAGCAGGCCGTGTCGATGCAGGCCGCGAAGCCCAGGTCGAGGATTTCCGAATTCTGTTGCTCCGTGTGGCCCACGAACACTGGCTTGCCCGAGAAGTGAGGCCGCATCAGCGAGGGATCGAACAGCGCCCAGCGCAGTTGATAGTCGGGCTGCAAGCTCATCGGCACGTCGGGCAGATAATTGGCGTGCGTGAAGATGAACTCTTCGGTCTCGTAGTAATCGCGGCAACTGTCGAGCAGTTTCCAGTGCTCGCGGGGAATGTTCTGGACGCGAGCGCCGAAGAAATACGAGCCCAGCGTGGCGATTCCGCCGCAATTCTCCCAATAGCGCAGCGCCGCCTCGCTGTCCCGGGCCGCGAACATCATTTCCTCGTGATTGCCTCGAATCAGCACGACCTGGCACTGCTCTCGAAGCTCGAGCAGGCGATCGAGCACATCGCGGGTGTCGCGCCCCTGATCGACGACATCGCCTAGAAACACCAGTTGATCGCTGGGGCGGGGATCGATCGCCCCCAGAAGCGCGTCGAGCGCATGCACGCACCCGTGAACGTCGCCGATCGCGATCAGACGCGGGCTATCGGATTGCATGAATCGGGCAATGGGATGATCGTCGCGAGCCAAGGCCGCCTTTCCCCAGTATGCACCCCCCGCTGGCGAACGCAAGCAGGTGGCCGGTGGTCCGCTGTTATCGGATGCGGCAGGTCAAGCGGCTCAGCGTATCTTGTCGAGCGCTTCTCGCCCCGGCATGCCGATCTCGATGCCCAGCTCGCGGGCCTTGGGGGTCAGGGCCGAGACTTTGGAGTCGAGCATGCCGTCGATCCTGGCGGCGGGAATGATGATGCAGGCCTCGCCGGTCTTCTCGAACATTTCGACATTGAGATACGGACAGGCCGCGATTCCGCGCGAGCCCTTGACCAAGAGCAGCGTCTGCGCGAGCGGAATTTCGTGCCGCTCCAATCCGTTCCAGAATGGGTCGGCGGATTGATTCGTATCGTTTGCGTTCGATGCCTCCGCGTTCGATGCCTCGGCTGCCGGCGCATCCTTGACCGTCACCCGCTTTTCCGGAACTGCCGGAGCGCAGCCGAAGTTCAAGAATAGGGATAGCGCGAGAACGGAGCCTGCCTCGATGATCCGACTTACCATAACTATCTCCAAGGGCTCAACACATTCGCAACGATCCCGAAGGCACTTATTAGCCGCACATTAACACAATTGCAGGCGCGACGGGTGTCGAACCCGGACGCCTCGCGGCACTAGATCCCAATTCCGGCGCGTCGCGCAATTCCGCCATTCTCGCGATGACAATGGCTTGCAGCTTTATCCAAACAATTAGACCGAAGCGATTATGAGTGGGTTCGGTTGCACGTCTCCTGGCGTTGACTTGCTCGAAGGCCTTCCTCTACGATTGGTCTAATGAGAGCCCGCGGCGTTCTTGATCTGCCGCTCAAGCTTGTCGAGACTCCAATCGCCCGGCGTCTGGCTGGGCGGGTAGTCCTTCAAGGTCAGGAGGAATTGGCTGGCGAGGGCCTGTAAGGGCACCAGCACGAATGCCCGGTCAATCACCCAATCGTGATACGTGTTGGAGTTGTGCTGGGACTTCTCGAAGGGATCGCGACGCAAGTTGAAGAGCAGCGGCAGGCGCAAGTGGACGAAGGGCTCGCGCCACACGTCCAGTTGATGAGCGCGATTCTCCAGGTAGATTGCCTTCCAGTCACCTAGGCGGATGGCGACAACGTCGCCCGCGTCGTTCACGTAGATGAAGTCCTCGCGCGGCGACTTGTCGGTCTTTCCGCTGAGGTAGTCAAGCAGGTTGTGGCCGTCGAGGTGGTTTTTGTAGGTGCGGCCGTTTAGCTCGACGCCCTTGAGCAACTTTTCCTTCACATCAGGCGCGCCGGCGGCGGCGGCAAACGTGGGCAGCCAATCCTCGTGCGCGACGATTCCGTTGAGCGTGACGCCCGCCGGGAAGTGGCCCGTCCAGCGGACGAAGCACGGCACGCGAAAAGCTCCTTCCCAGTTCGAGTTCTTCTCGCCGCGGAAGGGCATCGTACCGGCGTCAGGCCAGGTGTTGTAGTGCGGGCCGTTGTCGGTGGAGTATTGCACAATCGTGTCGTTGGCGAGGCCGAGGTCATCGATTAGCTTCAACAGCTCACCGACCATGAGGTCATGCTCGATCATGCCGTCGGTATACTCGTCATTGCCCGTGTGACGGTGCTCCTTCTTCACGTGCGTGCGGAAGTGCATACGCGTGGCGTTCCACCAGCAGAAGAAAGGCTTCCCCGCCTTGTGCTGGCGGGTGATGAACTCCTTCGCGGCGGCGAGGGTCTCCTCGTCGATGGTCTCCATTCGCTTCTTCGTCAGCGGGCCGGTGTTTTCAATGGTCTGCCTGCCCTTGCCGTCGGCTTTGCAGTGGAGCACTCCTCGCGGACCAAAGACTTCGCGGAAGGTCTTCCCATTGGCGAGCTTCGTGTCGCCCGGATAATCTTCGTTCTCCGGTTCCTCCTCGGCGTTGAGATGATAGAGGTTGCCGAGAAATTCGTCGAAGCCATGCATCGTGGGCAGATGCTCGTCCCGATCACCTTGGTGGTTCTTCCCAAATTGCCCCGTCGCATAGCCTCGGCTTTTCAGGACGGTGGCCATGGTGACGTCCGACTTCTGCCAACCTTCCTTAGCGCCCGGCATGCCGACCTTGGTCATGCCCGTGCGCACGGGCACGCTGCCGTTGATGAATGCGGCGCGGCCGGCGGTGCAGGACTGCTGGCCGTAGTAATCGGTGAAGGAGACGCCTTCCTTGGCGATGCGATCGATGTTCGGCGTCCGGTAACCCATCATGCCACGGCTATTGTGGCTGATGTTCCAGGTGCCGATGTCGTCGCCCCAGATGACAAGCACGTTGGGTTTTCTTCCGCTCGATGGCTGAGTTGGAGCGTTGCGATTTGCGGCCTGGGTGGCAAGAGCCAAGAGAGTCTCGTTACTTCCCTCGCAGCACGGCGGCTTCTCGGCCGAAGGCGACTCCAGACTAGTCGAGTCGAGATCCGACTCAGCCCGGACGATCGGCGAGAAAGTCAAATGGCCTGACGTAAACGCCCAACCGAGCGCGGCGCCGACGGCGAATAGCGCGACTGTGTAAAGTCTTGATTGCTTCATCGGATTTCTCCAGCCAGAGACAAGAAAGGGCCGTGAGCACACCGCCCGAAGTGTGTTGCGAAAGGACTTCGATTCAATGGTCGCCTTGCCTGAGCCATTCGTGGGATCACGCAGCCCGTTCTAGTCGTTAACCAGGAGCTAAATTCCAACGAGTCGTCTGATGAGACGGGAAGACGGGTAGCCGATCGGGGGACGCGAATCCCGCGACGGCGCTTGGGATCACATCATAGCGATCGTCCTGGCGAATTCAAGAACAATGCGAGAGCCGGGAGTCGAACCCGGACGCCTTGCGGCACTGGATCCTAAGTCCAGCGCGTCTGCCAATTCCGCCACTCTCGCAGAGAGTCAACGCGACTATGAAGTGTGCGGCGGATATATCGAATCGTCAAGAGCGGAGGCGCCGCCCGTCGTTCGGCATAGGGGCTTTGCGGAGACCAGGCTCGGGCTAGTCCCGGGCCGGGGGCTAAATGTACCGAAGGCGCGGTCACGCAACAATTGGGCGATTCTTATCGCGAAGTCGATCGCGCCGGCTCGTTCGAGTCGACGCTGCGCAGGCCCGTTCGGGTGTCGGTCTCGCCGGCTTCCGGACGCACGCAAATCGGCTCGCAGATTTCCATCGGGCCGGGCTGGCAACTGGGGGCAGGCTGGCAGCAGGGCGCTTCGGTTCGGCAGGGGACGGGAGCATAGCCCGGCCAGGGCTTGCACAGCCCGTTGCGAGTCGGTGGTGGCATGTGCCAGCCTTGGCAGCCGACCGCGCCCGCTAAGAACAACAGAATCGTCAAACTGACGCCGCCGCGGATTTGTTTGATGGTTTGCATGCCAGTTCTATCGGGAACACTTGCCGAAAAAATTTGTGCCGCGTTCAAGAAAAGGATTCAAGCGTTTGCATCGGTCGTGGCGTCGGCCGATCAAGGTGCAGCGCGTCGGGCGAGGGACGGGAACCTCGGGGGCGCGTCGGGTTGACCACTCGGCGGCCGACAAAGTCAACTTCATTGACAGCGGCCATTCCATCGGTCAATTTGGTTCCGGCGGCTTTACTGAACGAATCCCACGACTTTGACCCTTTCAACGAGGATGCGCGTCATGAACCGTGTGTCGTATGCTCCGCTGGTGGCCGCTGTGCTGGGGATTGTATCGCTTGCGATCGGCGCGGCTGCCGCGCGAACAGTCCACGCGGCCGGCTACGACCGTCCCACCAAGAACGCGACTCAAAGCCGCTCGGTCGTCGTGGCACAGCATGGCATCGTGGCGGCCAGCCAGCCGTTGGCGGCGCAGGCCGGCTTGGACATTCTCAAGCGGGGCGGAAACGCCGCCGACGCGGCGATCGCCACCAGCGCCATGCTGGGCCTGACCGAGCCCATGAGCTGCGGCATCGGCGGCGACGTGTTCGCCATCTATTGGGACAACAAAACCAAAAAGCTTTACGGGCTCAACGGCAGCGGCCGGAGCCCTTATGCCTTGAATCGCGACGTGTTCAAGCAGAAGGGTCTCACGAGCATTCCGGGCCAGGGACTGCTGTGCTGGAGCGTGCCCGGTTGTGTGGCCGGCTGGGAAGATCTGCGGAGCCGCTTCGGCAACAAGTCGATGGCCGAGATCCTGGAGCCGGCGATCGCCTATGGCGAAGGGGGCTTTCCGGTCAGCGAGGTGATCGCCGTCTACTGGCGAGCCACGGCCGCCGGTTTGAAAAAGTATCCTGACACGGCCAAGACGTTCCTGGTCGATGGCCGCCCGCCGGCCGAAGGCGAGATGTTCCGCAATCCGAACCTGGCCGCCAGCTATCGGGCCATCGCCAAAGATCCGGCCTCTTTCTACAAGGGCGCAATCGCGCAGAAGATCGTCTCGTTCAGCGAAGCCAACGGCGGCTACTTTTCGCTCAAGGATCTGTCCGACCACAAGAGCGATTGGATCGAGCCGGTTTCGACGAATTACCGCGGCTACGACGTCTGGGAATTGCCCCCCAATGGGCAAGGCATCGCGGCTTTGCAGATTCTCAACCTGATCGAGCCGTATGATGTCCGCAAAATGGGGCGCGGCAGCGCCGAGTGGTTCCATTTGTTCCTCGAAGCCAAGAAGCTGGCCTTCGCCGATCGGGCCAAGTTTTACGCCGATCCCGATTTCGGCAAGTTGCCCACCGCCGAGTTGATCTCCAAGCCCTATGCCGCCAAACGCGGAAAACTGCTGAGAATGGAACTGGCCGCCAAGGATGTCGCGCCCGGCAATCCGCTGTTGCAGCACGGCGACACGATTTATCTGACGGTGGTGGACAAGGATCGCAATTGTTGCTCGTTCATCCAGAGCAACTTCGGCGGCTTCGGCTCGTTCGTGGTGCCGGGGGATGTGGGTTTTGTCATCCAGAACCGCGGCCAGCTTTTCGCCCTGGATGATACCCATCTGAATCTCCTGGAGCCGCACAAGCGACCCTTCCACACGATCATTCCGGCCATGGTCACCAAAGACGGCAAGCCCTGGCTGTCGTTCGGCGTGATGGGGGGCGACATGCAGGCCCAGGGTCACGTGCAGATCCTGGTCGACCTGATCGACTTCGACATGAACCTGCAGGAAGCCGGCGACGAAGCCCGGGTGCGACACGACGGCAGCGCCGAACCGACCGGCGAGGCGGCCACGCCCGACGGGGGCGAAGTCTTCGTCGAACCGCAGGTTCCGAATGAAACCGTCGCGGCCCTGACCAAAAAAGGTCACAAAGTCGCGCCGGCCCGCGGCGCGGGTTTTGGCGGCTTTCAGGGAATCTTGATCGACTCCAAGAATGGCGTCCTGCACGGCGCCACCGAGCCGCGCAAAGACGGGGCGGCAGTCGGCTATTAGGCCGGGCTGCGGCCGTTTTCCAATGCCACGTGCAATTACGACTTCGTAATCTGCCAAGTGCGCGGCCGTAATCCCGCCCAAACGCAGCCATTTGGCTACTCATAAGTGGCATCTGGCCAGAGATTTCTGGCGAGCGGCCCCTGTTAGGGCGGGACCTTTCCAATTATTCTGGAACTGACGGTGGCGGGAAGCTGCACGTCGAACTCGAGCGGATCACCGTTCGAGCAAGGCCCGGTTTGCTCAGCACGACGGAGGGATGTCATCGATGGCCCAATATTTCCTGTTGTTGGCAGGCTTGCTGTTCGTACCCGATCCGACCCCGTCGATCGAAGTAGTGTCATACCAGCAAGATGGCTCACGCATGGCGGCAGCGCGGGTCAAGAATTGGAAGAGCGGATATGACCAGCCCGGCCCGGCAGTGAGCGGCACGGGCACTCTCACAGCAGTTTCCGGACGCGAAGGCCTGGTGCTGACGGCCGCGCATTTGTTTGAAGGCAAGATCGGGCCGGTCACGGTCGAATTCAAGGACGGGCAGATTTCCGGGGCCCGCATTCTGGCCATCGACCGCTCGTTGGACGTCGCCGCGCTTTGGATATACGCGCCCCGGGGAATTCGCCCCGTGCCGATTGCCGATCACGATCCGCAGCTTGGCGTCCAGGTGGAAATTTGGGGTTACGGGCCCAAGCGGTTCCGTTCGTTCGTGGCTCGCGTGGCCAAGCCCATTCCGCTGGAGGGCGACGTGCCCGAGGCGCTGGTGGCCGCCCAGGGCGTCGAGAACAAGCAGGTCACGATCCCCGGCGACAGCGGCGGGCCAATGGTCTGCGAAGGCCGCATCGTGGCGGTGCACTGGGGCTATCGCGGCGGCGAAGACGATCCGCGCCGTTGCGTCCACGCGTTGGGTTGCGGCAAACTGCGCGATTGGCTCAAGACCGAGTTGACGCCGTCGATCTGGCGGAGCGTGGCGTTTGCCAACTAGTTACGGCTGGCGCGGTGGCCTGGTAATCGTCTTGGCGATACCTCAATCAATGTCGCCGCCCTCCGGTGCTCGCGCACTCATTTGCCATTCCGATACCCAGGGCTGACGCACCTGGGCTATTTCAATGCCGCCGCTGTGCGGCTTCGGCATTGGTCGCTGCCGTGATTCTCCAGCCGCGGAGCGGCGAAATGTTGTAGCCAGGCGGCGTCAGCCCCTGGATCTGTGTCCCAAATCCCATTCAGAGCCCCGCGAGGGGCGACACTTCCCATTGAACTTCTAATACGTCGAGGCAATCAGTGTCGCCCCTCCGGGGCTTCCGATCAATTAACTCCTGCGATACCCAGGGCTGACGCCCTGGGCTATTGCAGTGTCGCCGCTTTGCGGCTGGGGAGTTGCCGGCGGACTCGTTCACGGCGTTCCCCGCATCGCCTACTTCATCCGCTTCCAAACGTGCATCAGGCGGCCGGGCTTGTCCTTGGTGACGAAATCCGTCGGGCGAGGTTCGTTGGGTGGGGCGAACGCGACGGCAAACGTTTCGTCCTCGAACTTGTAAATTCCCTTGACCGATTTGCCGGCGAAGCGACCCGTCGTGTCCGTGGCGTCGATCGAGCAGGGTTTCTCGAGCGGGTTGACCGTGTGCGTGCCGCGGATCGTCTCCTCGCCCAATTGCACCACGTGACGATCGCCGTCGAGCGTGAGCTTGGCCGTGCGGACGATCTCGGGCGGGATCGGCTTGCCGGCCTCTTCGCCGCGGACCAAGGTATAGATGCCCGAAAGCTTCTTCAGTTCTTCCTGGCCGGTCTGATCCTGTGCCGCAACCGCGCACGAGGCGGCTAGCGCCGCGGCCAGCATGGCGAGTCGAGTCTTCATGGTCATCGCTCCTGATGGAAGAAGTGTTTTGAAAGCCTATCCGAGACCTGTCGGGGACTGTCCCAATTTTGCGGTGCCCTGGGAGCAAATGGGACTGTCCCCTTCTCCCTGACGGATAGATTCTAAGCGGGCGCTAATCCGTGGCCCGCATTTCGATGGCCGGCTGGCTGCGACGGCCGCGCGGGCTGGTGGCGCCCGGGCGCGCGTGCGGAATGCCCCGGTCATCGGCGTGGGCCACGCGCGTGTCCCAAGCCACGAGTCCCTGCTTGTCCAGGGTCAGCCGCAATAACCAGCCACTGCGGCACGGTCCTTCGTCAAATCCATCGAACACGAAATTGCCCAGGCTGTACACGATCAGGTGACCGTTATGATACTCGGCCCCCTGCGTGATGTGCGGATGCCCGCCCACGACGACGTCGGCACCGGCATCGATCATCACCCGCGAAAACGCCCGCTGCCGGTCGTTTGGCTCCGGCTCTTCCTCATAGCCCCAGTGCATGTAGGGAATCACCAGGTCGGCCTTGTATTTCGAGCGGGCCAGGCGGATGTCTTCGAGCACTTGCTCGTCGACGCTCCAGGCCACTCCGGCCCGAGTATCGGTGGCTTCGAACGAACGGGGCTTGAACTCGTTGTAGCCCAGGATCGCGATCCGCAGACCCTTGAGCTCGACCACGAGCGGCACGCGGGCCGCGGCCAGGTTTCGCCCGCCGCCGAAATACTTGAGCCCGGCGGCTTCCAACCGCTGGCATTGCTCGACCAGCGCCTCGGGTCCAAAATCGCCGGAGTGGTTGTTGGCCACGCTCACGGCGTCGAAGTATCGCAGCAGAAGCGGAATCGCGCGGGGATCGACACGGAAGTTGTAGGGCTTCTCGACCTTCTCGCCGCCAGTGGCGATGACGCACTCCAGGTTGCCGATCGTGAAGTCGGCATCGTTGAGCGTGGCGGCGAAATCGGCAAACGGATCGACCCCCTTGGCCACTTCCTTGCCGGGCCCGTCGTCGAGCATGATGTCGCCGGCGAAAACGAGCTGCACGGTGGGCGATGCTTCCTCGGCAGTCAGTCGCCCGGCGGCGGACATCGCCAGCAGAAAACCAAGGAAGTAAACCGCGAATTTGGAGGCTCGTTTCATGATTCGCCTGGCCGCCTGTATCGTTGCCGAAGTGTTGCCCAACTCGAGACCGCGAAGTGGCGTCCTTGAACCTCGTCGGTCGCCAGTCTGTCGCAATGCGTGCACAATTGCAAGCAAGCCCAAACCGCGTTGAATCCCCAAAACTGGACGTGTGCCCGTTTTTACACCCCCGATATGACAGGCAGGCCAGCTCGAGCAGCATATGTTCTTTGACCCCTGCGCACATCCTTCGTAGACTCGGTGTAGAAGAGCATTCCAGTTCATGTTTGTGCGTTTGATTATGGAAGCCTGCACGCCTCCGTGGAATCGTCGTCGCTGGATGCACGGCAATCGCATCTAATTCTGTTGCACTATTGGTAGCGGCCTGAAAGAGTCAAGGGCCCTTGAAGTATCCCTTCGGAGGAACGTCACTCACGGAGG
>JANNQN010000183.1:0-4384 GCA_031400775.1 Planctomycetia bacterium
TGACCCCCTTCCCGAAACCTGATCCAGGGAATATGAGAGAATCCAGCCGGCACAGTGGGCCGGAAAGGATTCGTTATGAAGAAGCGACTTGGAGTGGACCAGATCATCCCGCTGCTGCGTCAAGCGGACGTAGCCTTGGGAAAGGGGGAGAAGGTTCCCGAGGTGTGTAAGCAATTGGGGATCAGCGAACAGACGTATTACCGTTGGCGAACGAAGTACGGCGGGATGGATCCGCAGATGGCGCGTCAGCTGCAGGAGTTGCAGAAGGAAAACGCGAGGCTGAAGCGTCTGGTGGCGAACCAGGCGTTAGACAATCAGATTCTGCGGGAGGCCTCCCGCCCAAACTGGTAAGCCCCGAGCGACGACGTCGGACCGTGGAGATGGTCCGTAGTCGCTTGGGGCCGAAACCCCTATCAGAACGACGGATCTGCCGCGTGCTGGGTCAGTCTCGCTCGACGCAGCGATACCATCGTCGCCAGCCGGACGATGATCGTCGGTTGATCGACGAACTGCGTCGCTGGTGCGAGTGGTATCCGCGTTACGGCAGCGAACGGGTTCACCAGATGCTCGTAGGAACCGGTTGGCGGGTGAACTTTAAGCGTGTCCATCGCCTGTGGAAACAGGAGCACTTGCAGGTTCCTGTAAAACAACGGAAACGTCGTCGTTTACCGGGGCAAAGCGCGAACGGCTGCGTCCGCCATCGAGCGTTGCATCGGAACCACGTTTGGAGTTACGACTTCCTCATCGATCGCACGGAGGACGGCCGGCAGTTGAAGCTGTTGGTGGTGATCGACGAGTTTACTCGGGAATGTCTGGCAGCGGAGGTGGGGCGGACGTTTACGGCTCGGGATGTGATGTTAACCTTGCAGTACCTGTTCGCCGTCCGCGGCGCTCCGGAACACGTCCGCAGCGACAACGGTCCGGAGTTCATCGCGAAAGAGTTGCAGCGTTGGCTGGAACGTGCGGCCGTGAACACGCTCTACATCCAGAAAGCGAGTCCCTGGGAAAATGGCTACGTGGAGAGTTTTAACGGCAAGCTGCGGGACGAACTCTTGAACCGAGAACTGTTCCTGAGCGTTCCCGAAGCCCGCTACGTGTTAGACGAATGGCGAGTGGAGTATAATCATCGTCGGCCCCACAGTAGCTTGGGCTGGCAGACGCCCGCGGCGTACGCCGCGAAGTTGGTAGATCGACAGGCCGGGGTGTTCCCGACCGCGTCGCGTGTTGAGTCTCCAGTCGGGGCTGCGCCCCTCCCTACGACTCAACACGCGAACTAAACAGGACCCGATTCTCTCACAGACACTGGTACTGAAATCGGGAGGGGGTCAGATGGTGTCGAAGACTATAGATCGATGAACAATTCCGTCAGCTGAACGCTGAGCGACTTTGCAATAACTTCAATATTGCGCAGTGACACGTTTCTCTGGCCTCTTTCGATTCCCGAGATGTAAGTTCGGTCCAAGCCGCATTGGTGCGCAAAGGCCTCTTGAGATAGACCTCGCTTCGTTCGGAGTTCGCGCACTCGATGCCCAAAGCGCACAAGAATGTTTTTTGATTGCGGCATTGAATAAACTGATGCGATCTCGGACTATCGATCCACGGACCATGAGTCACATTGGCTATCGACAGGCCACCCAGACTGCGTGATTGAAATGCGGAAGCCGCCACTTCTATTGACTTTTTTGAGCGCACCGGAACCGCAGGAGCCTGCCATCAAAATGCGATGCAGTCATCGCGAATGGTTAGATCACCCTCGCAGAGACAGCCGACGACAGTGGGCCCGGCGCCAAATGCGCGGAGGTTGAAATGCCCGCCCCGATGCGCAGCCGACGTTATCCCCGCGCTTCCCTCGAGAGTCGCTGTCAGCTTGCGGACCGCGGCCAATCCGGCTGTGCTTGCGCTCCAGACGCACACGATCCGTGTGTTACCTCAACTCCATTGGCCGCCGCTAACTCTCCTGACTACTGGTAAAGGGAGGCACGCCTTTCGAAAATCGGGCCAACCCGGAGGCCATTCGGACTCCGTTGATGTATCACCGTCAACCTGGCGCGATTCAGCGGCACCAGCGGAGCGCTGGGTGGGATCGATTCGATTCTGCCGACGACGATGCGAAAGTCGCCGCACGGGACGGGGTTATGGCCCGCGGTAAATGCAATAATCGGGCCGTCAAAACCCGACTTTTCATTGCATTTCCGCGCGCGGCAGACGAAAATAGGTTGTAACCGTAAAAAGCGGGCAAGTCGCTCGATCTAAGGAACTTCGTTTTGAGGCGTCTCGATCCTTTTCGCGCTGAAACTCCGCGCCGAGAGCGAGGGAGCCGTCGCGCGCGCAAAGCCAGCCTGCGGCTCAAAGGTCTTGCCCGGACCACGCTTTCGATCGACGTGCTGGAAGACCGGCGGATGATGTCGGTCACCAGCCCGGTCGAGACCGTTTATCGGGATCTGGTATCGGTCGAGGTCGTCGATCGCCGTCTCTTCTACAATAACTCGGCTTTCGACGGCGGCAATGCCGGCATCAATGCGGCCGACGACGCTGCGATTGCCGGCGATAAATCGGCCCTGCTGCCCGGCCAGTCCGCCACGTTCGCCAACTACACGAGCTATAGCCGCGGCATCAATGGCCTGATGGTCGATATCGCGGGCCTGCCGACCGACCGTTTGACGGCCGCCGATTTCGATTTCCGCGTGGGCAACAGCAACACGCCGGGCTCGTGGACCACGGCCGTCTCGCCCACGTCGATCAGCGTGCGGCTGGGAGCGGGAGTTTCCGGCTCGGCACGAGTTGAGATCGTGTGGCCCGACGGCGCCATTCAAAAACAGTGGCTGCAAGTCACGGTCAAAGCCACGCCGAGCACGGGATTGACGACGGCCGACGTGTTTTATTTCGGCAACGCGGTGGGCGATTCGGGCAATACCGCGGCCGACGCGATCGTCGACGCCGTCGATGCCCAGGGCGCGCTGAACAACCCCCTCAATCCGGCCCCAATCGCCTCGATCTACGACTTCAACCGAGATGGCTTGGTGAGCGCCGCCGACGCGACGGTGGCCACGAACAACGCCACCACGGCCTCCACGGCCTTGAAGTTGATCGCCTCACCTGCCGCAGCCAATACGCCCGCGCCCGAGCGGTTGCAGACCTCGCTTTTTAACTGGGGCGACGGCGGCTATCCGGTCTTCAACAATCCGACCATCGTGACGACGGCCGATGGCACGGTTTTGGCTTTTGCCGAGGGCCGGGCCACGAGCCAGGATTCATCGTCCTACGCGATAGTGATGCGCCGTAGCACCGACGGCGGCGTAAGCTGGTCGCCGCTCCAGCAGGTAGTGGGAACGCTGCCGAGCACGGGCATTGTCGTCAGCCAGCCGGCGCCGATTGTCGACAAAATCACGGGCGAGGTGTTTCTGCTGTTCAATCGCGGCACCATTTCCGATGACGGCATTACCCTCAAATTCCATCTGACCGACGTGTACTTCACCAAGAGCACGGACGATGGACTCACTTGGGCGACGCCGATCGACATTACCAACTCGGTCACCGTCAGCGAGGGGCTCAATCCGGGGCCGCCGGGACTGTATCCTGACACGCCCTGGGGCTGGGCCATCGTCGGCCCGGGACATGGCATTCAGATTCAGAATGGTCCGCACGCCGGACGGCTGATCGTGCCCGGCGATCATCGGGAGACTGAGGACAACTCGGGCAAGAGCTGGTCGCACGTGGTTTACTCCGACGACCACGGCCAATCCTGGCAACTTGGCGGTGGATTGGTCGGTTTGAGCGATCCCGACTTGAACCACGTCAACGATCGCTCGAACGAGAATACGATTGTCGAGCTCGAGGACGGGGGGCTGTACATGAGCATCCGCGTGAACCGAGCGCAGACGCACTACCGCGGCAGGTCATTCAGCTTCGACGGCGGCATCACCTGGTCCAACATGCAGGCCGAGAACGACCTGAATGTTTTTCAAGTGCATGGCAGCGTGGTGCGGTTGAACGACGACGTGTTGTTATTTTCCTCGCCGGCGAGCGTCGACTGGGAAGACGAACGACGCCACGAGATGACTATCTGGGCCAGTTACGACAACGGCCAGAATTGGGTCAAGAAGAAGGTCGTGTTTTTTGGCTACGCCGGCTACTCGGACATGACGGTTATCGGCCCCGACACCGTGTTGTTGACGTTCGCGCGCGGTTGGTCCGGGGGCGTGGGCCAGGCCGACAGTGGCGTCAACTCGCCAGATTTTTACGCCGAAATCGGCCTGGCGCGGATCAATCTGCGTTGGCTGGAAAGCGACGATCCGTACGAGTTCGACTGGTTCTTCAACGAAAAGGCGCCGGGCGAAATCGCCGATTATCGCGGCTCGGGCGTTCAAGACTATGGGCCGTGGGA
>JANNQN010000184.1:0-20462 GCA_031400775.1 Planctomycetia bacterium
GGCGACCAATTCGTACCGAAGTAAAGATGCTCCGCCTTCGCGGCGACTTGCACGCGGTTGCCGCCATCGACGTCGCTGGTCCAGACCTGATAGCCCTGCGGGCTGGCCAGGTGATAGGCTACGCGGCGGCCGTCGGGGCTGAGACTCAGGCCGTAGGGAAGCCCTTCCCCGGCACGGGTGAAGTCGCGCGCGTCGCTGCCGTCCAGACGCACGCTGACAATCTGCCCGACGTTCTTGCGCACGACCTGAATCAACAGCCGGTCATCCGAGAGCAACAGGGCCGGCGTGACAAATGGCGCCAGCCGATCTTTGTCGCAGATTTCTTTCAGAGAATCCGTTTCGAGGTCATACACCCAAATGTGAGTGGGCGTTTGCGTGTAATACTCTCCGAACGGCCGGCCGGGTCCGTCGCGGCGAGGTTCCATGCTCAACACCACGACGCGCCGACCGTCGGCGAAGCTCGGACCCGGTTGCCAGGTGGCCTGCCCTGGGACGCGAAAATCGAAATATCGCAAGTCCGTGCCGTCGGCTCGCACGATCGCGGTCTTGCCCTGGGAAGTGAAGAAGAATCGCGGAGCCTTTGGCTTTTCCGCCGGCTCGGCGGCTAGCGCCGTGCCGCGCGAAACAGCCGCGATCGCGGGCAGCGCCGCCAGAGACAGAAATTCCCGGCGGCGTAGTACAAGCGGCAAGCGGGCGGGGTCGAGCATGGTTCGCCTCGGAAGTTTTGTATGAAATAATTGCAGCCACCTGGCGACGGCGTCAACCGTTGACATAGCGACGCATCGCGGCAGCCGAATCGCGGCCAAACTGTTTTTGCATCCGTCGCACCAGCGGATAGCCCAGCCGGGCCAGCACGTGACGCGGACGCGAGAACGCCAGGATGTCGTACCACACGCTGTCGTCGGCCCGATCCCACTGGATCAGAAATCGTTCCTCGCCGGCCTCAATATGCCCTGACAGCGTGCCGTATGCAAATCCGAACCGCCGCGCGGGCTGTTGCTCGTCGACGATGTACACGATCCGGCAGGCATTCTGCCACCAGAAACCCATCACGTGGGCGACGACCGCCACCACCTGGCCGGTTTCAATCCGTGTTTCGCCGGGCCACGGTTCCAGCCAGCCCAAGCGAAACTGCTCCCAGCGTTCCAGGCCGGCTTTGGCCCGCTCGAATGCACGCTGGCCTTTCCCCAGCTCGACGCGAGTATGGTCCACCATGTAGCCCGAGGGAGGATCGCCGGCCGTGCCGCCCACTCCGGTATAGCTGAAGTCGAGCGACCGCTGAGCGTCGAGGAATGTTCGCAACGAATCGGCCGACGGCTTGCGTAAGAGCAACATGCGGATCGGCTGCTTCCAATCGGGGCGGCGCCGGGGCGGGAAACCGATCCCGATTGTAACCGCCGGTGAGCTCGACTCGTAGCTGTTAATAATACGCCTTCGGAACGACGTACATCACGATGGCGCCGTAGTGCAGCGCGCTACCCGCCAGCACAAAAACATGCCAAATGGCGTGGGCATACTTGACGTCCTTACGCACATAAAACATCGTGCCGACCGTGTAGGCCAGACCGCCCGCCAGCAGCCAGGCTACGCCGTCGGTCGAGATCCGCTCGACCAGCGGACCGATCGCCAGGATCCCAATCCAGCCCATTGCCAGGTACATGGTCACCGACAACCGTTCGTAGCGAAAGCGGAACGCGATTTTGAAAGCCACGCCCACGGCCGCCAACAGCCACATGGCGGCGAGTCCCCAAGTCGGCCAAGGCCCAGGCAGCGCGAGAAGGAATGGCGTATAGGTTCCGGCGATCATCAAATAAATCGAGGCGTGGTCGAAGACCCTGAGCTTGCTTTTCAGACCCACGCGCTGCACGGCATGGTACGAGGTCGAGGCCAGATACAGTGCGATCAGCGATCCGCCGTACACGGCCGCGCCCAGTTGCTGCCCCGGCGTGCCGCGCTCGGTCATGGCCAACAATTGCAGCCAGGCGCAAAGGCTCAGCACCAGCCCCCCGCCGTGGGTGAGGTAGTTGGCCACCTCTTCCGACCCGGGCACGGCCGGCAAACACACGAGCGAGCTGCGGCGAATGGCTTCCACGTCTAGCTCCTTGACTGTCTCTGATGGACACTTTGGGTCTGTTTCCAGCCGACGAGATTGTCGCGCCTGAATCGCTAGGCGCAAACTTCCGCCATTTGCAACAACTTTTCTTTTTTCTGGCGTCTTTGGGCCGAGGGCTCCATAATGACGGCGGTCTCCCAACAATCGGCCCGCGCTGGGAGTTGAAATGGACGCAACCTTCGAGTTCACCGTGAACGCGAAAGCCGAGCGCGTATCGACGCATCCAGATCGGCCCCTGTTGGACGTGCTGCGCGAGGAACTGGGCCTGACCGGAACCAAGTTCGGTTGCGGCGAAGGAGAGTGCGGCGCGTGTACCGTGCTCGTCGACGGCGCCGCCGTCCGCTCCTGCATCACTTCGGTAGCCGCCGCCAACGGGCGCAAGATTCAGACGATCGAGGGCCTGGCCACCGGCGACAAGCTACACCCGGTGCAACAGGCGTTTGTCGAGTGCCACGCGGCCCAGTGCGGCTATTGCGTGCCGGGCCAGATCATGACGGCCGTCGACTTGCTCCAGCGGCAGCCGCACGCCACGCGCGAGCAAATCGTCGAGGGCATGCAAGGGAATCTCTGCCGCTGCTGCAACTACCCCAATCTGTTGGCGGCCGTGGAACGGGCGATCGCCCTTAGCGCGGAGGCACGCAAGACATGAAACGCGACTTGCTGACCGACGAGCCCATTGAAGACGAACGATACGAGCTGCAAAGCGGCCCGGGTTACGATTTCTTGCCGAGCCGGCGCGAGTTCGTCGAGGCGCTTGGCGCCGGAATCTTGATCGCCGTGGCAACCTCGGGGGTTATCGCGCAGCAACCTGAGCGCCGCCGGGGTGGCGGTCAGAGCGCCAAGCTGGGCGACCGCCTGCACATCGGGGTCGACGGAACCGTTACCGTGCTCTCCGGCAAGGTCGAGGTCGGCCAGGGCTCGCGGACGCAAATCTGCCAGGCCGCCGCCGAGGAGTTGCGACTTCCGCTCGAGCGGGTTCGCGTCATCCTGGGCGATACCGATCTCTGCCCCAACGACGGCGGAACCTCGGGCAGCGGCACCACGCCGCGAACCGTTCCGGCCGTGCGAGCCGCCGCGGCCGCCGCGCGACAGATTCTGATTGGGCTGGCTGCCGAAAAGCTCCAGGTCGACCCCGCGGCGCTAACCGCGCGCGATGGCGCGATCGTCGACCCGAAGACAAATCGGTCGCTGAGCTATGCCGAGTTGGCCGGCGACGAAAGCCTCAAATCAATGCTCGATCGGGCCGCCGACGGCAAAGCCACGGTCGAAGCGGTTGCCACGTGGCGCGTGCTGGGCACTTCGCCAGGCAAGGTCGGAGCCGACGAGATCGTCACCGGATTGCACCGTTATCCGTCCGACATCGTGCGCCCTGGCATGCTCTACGGCCGAGTGCTGCGGCGACCCGCTTACGAAGCTCGCCTGACTTCGGTCGACTTGGGGTCCGCCGAAGCAATGAGCGGCGTGGCCGTGGTGCGCGATGGCGAGTTCGTCGGCTGTGCGGCGAAATCCCGCTGGCTGGCCGGGCAGGCGATCGATGCGCTTGCGCCGACCGCCCAATGGGAGCTGCCCGATGCGTCGAAACAAACCTCGAGCGATGCGCTCTACAAATACTTGAAGGACCATGCGGCGACCTCCGGCAGCGGGCGAGGCTTTTCGCGCGGCGGCACGTCGCGCGGTTCGGTCGATGCCGGTCTGGCCGCGGCCAAGAAGAGCCTGAGCGCGGCCTACGAGATCGCCTACGTGCAGCACGCGCCGATGGAGCCGCGGGCGGCGGTCGCCGAGTGGCAGGATGGAAAACTGACGGTGTGGACGGGCACTCAGAATCCGCTGCGCGTGCGGGGCGAATTGATGGAGGCGTTCCATCTGCCCGCCGAGCGCGTGCGGGTGATCGTGCCCGACGCCGGCGGCGGGTTTGGCGGCAAGCACACCGGCGAAGTCGCGCTCGAAGCGGCCCGGTTGGCCAAAGGAAGCGGCAAACCGGTGTCGCTGCGCTGGACGCGCGAGGAAGAATTCACCTGGGCCTACTTCCGGCCGGCCGGGCTGATCGAAATCACAGGCGGATTGGATGCCGAGGGACGGCTGCTGGCTTGGAAGTTCATCAATTACAACTCCGGCGGTTCGGCGCTGGAAACGCCCTACACGGTTCCCAACGTCCGCACGCAATTCGTCGCTTGCGAGGCGCCCTTGCGATCGGGATCGTATCGGGCGCTGGCTTCCACGGCCAACACGTTCGCGCGAGAGTGCTTCATGGACGAGTTGGCCGCGGCTGCCGGCGCCGATCCGCTCGCCTTTCGCCTGAGCCAGATGCCGGCCGGACGGCTCAAGGACGTGCTCGTGGCCGCCACTGAGAAATTCGATTGGTCCGGCCGCGTGCAGAAGCACACGGCCGATCGAGGCGTCGGGCTGGCATGCGGCACGGAAAAGGGCTCGTACGTGGCCGCGTGTGTCGAAATCGAAGTCGACCGGCGCTCGGGAACCGTGCGGGTGATCGAGGTGTGCCAGGCCTTTGAGTGCGGAGCGATCCAGAATCCCGCCAATTTGCGCGCTCAGGTCGAAGGATGCCTGATCATGGGCCTGGGCGGAGCGCTGCGAGAGCGGGTCGACTTCGCCGAAGGCAAGATCCTCAATGCCAGCTTCGCCGAATACCTGGTGCCGCGAATGGACGACGTTCCGCGGATCGACACCGTGCTAGTGAATCGTAGCGACCTGCCCTCGGCCGGCGCCGGCGAAACGCCGATCATCGCCGTCGCACCGGCGATTGCCAACGCCGTGTTTCAAGCCACGGGCGTTCGCGTCCGTAGCATGCCGCTCGCGCCGCGATTGCTGAAGCAAGCGCCGGCATAACGAACTCCGCGGCTGGCTTACAGGCCCCACGAAGTTGAGGTTCCCACCGCTCGCAGCACTGGCGCGACAAAAGCGGGCCACGCGCCCCACAGTCCGGCCACGAGCAGCCCCAAAAACGAAACGACGAGCGCCACGTCCCACAACCGCGAGGGTTTCAGCCGCGGATCGGTCCGCGCGAAGCGAAGATAGAGCGCGCCGGCCCCAGCAATGGGCAGCAACAACGCCTGGGTCGCTCCGCCCAGGAGAATCAACCGAACCGGGTTCACGCCGCTGCAAAACACGCCCAGGCACACCAGCGGTATTCCGACCGAGAACGCCGATACGGCCCGGTCGTGAGCGGCCTGGTTGTGCTTTTCGAGCAGCCCGAACAGTTTCAGGCAATCGGTCCACATTCGGGCGTTGCCAGCCGTGGCGGCGATGAAGGTCGAATACAGCACGGCAATCGCGCCGACCAGAAACAACCAGCGAGCGTAGTCGCCAAACACCGGCACGTAGGCCCGGGCCAGAGTGCTGACCATGCGCATGCCATCGGGATCCAGGCCTTCGTTGTACAACACGGCCGCGCCCGTCACAAAAAAGGCCAGCGTGGCAACGGTATAGATCAGCATCGAGGCGAACGCGTCGTAGTGCATCACGCGCAACCAACCCCGCGCGCGGTCCGCCCAAGCCGGGTCGCTCGAATGTTTTCCGGTAAACTTTGCGTAGCCTTTTTCCAGGCACCAATAGGGATAAGCGAACAACTCCGAGGCGCCCACGCCGATGATGCCGAAGGTGGCCAAGGCCGTCGCCAGGGGGTTCACCCCTTCGCTCGAATCCGGAAACTGAAACGACAGCCCGTCGAGCAGGGCCCGAGCGGTAATGTGCCATTGCTCCGTTTGCTGCAGCGCGATGACGTTGCCGACCGTGACAAACGTGAACACAACGACCAGCACGGTCGAAAGATTCTGGATCATCAGATAACGCCCCCGATACAGAAGCGCCGCCGTGAGCACGGTGATCATCGCGGCCCAGATCTTGTCGTCCCAAGTAAACGGGTCCGTGAGAATCTCGCCCCCGCGCACACGGGCTTGCAAATCCCCGTGATTGGGCGTCAACTCTTCGAGCCGGGCTGCGAACGATTCGTGTCCGCGCAAGATCGTCTGCTGCCTGGCCGGAGCGAGCTTGCTCAGTTCCTCGCGGCGGTTGCGTCGGATGTCGTCCTCCCAGCGGATGTGGCGTTCGACCTCAGCGTGCGAGGGCGTTTCGATCGCCGCCTGGTAGTCTCCGCGAATTGGTATGGCGGCGGCCAGCGCCTGGCCGACGCCGCCAACGATTCCGCCCAATTGGCCGATGCCGACGATCATCATCGCCAGCCAGAACCAGATGATCCAATTCACTTTCCACCGCGGACCCGGCACCTGGTCGAGCGCCACCAAGGTGGTTTCGCCGTGGGTGATCGTGTATCGGCCCAGCTCGATCTGCACGAAGACCTTGATCACGCAGCCGACGATGATCAACCACAACAGGGTCATGCCGGCTTGCGCCCCGGTTTTGGTCGTGGCGATCAACTCGCCGGAACCGACAATGCTGCCGGCGATGATCAGTCCGGGTCCCAGGCGGCCAACAATCCCCAATAGTGTCGTGGGGGGCGCGACGGTGCCGGCGACCGGCTGTGGATCGAGCGACGGCGGCAGCGTGTCGGGATCCGCAATGTCGTTCATGCAGGAGAATTCCAACGGGGCAAGCAGTGCGCAAGGGGCTCGATTACGGACGTGATGATACCGCGTCGCGCAATCGCGTGCCACGATTTGTCCTGCGAGCGCGCTTGTTCAGCATGCCCGTGCTCGGGCAACTCATTTCGCCGCGGCCAGCGTGACTGGACTGCTCAGCACCGCGCCCCGCTCGTCGGCGACTGTCAAGAACCAGGCGGTCGTGTCTGCCGGAGGCGCTACGGCAGTAAGCGTTTCTCCTTCGATGCTCGCCGGCGAAGACTGCCATTTGCGTTTGTTGATTGGCCCGTCCTCGCTGGTCCAATTCAATTCGGCCCCGGCCAGTTTCAGAGGGCTCGTGACGGTGGCCAGAACTTTGGATCCTTCGACGCGGGGCTGGCCCACGGTCGGCAAGGCTTTACCATCGCGCAGCTTGTGATCGATGAACAGGCCGATCTCCTGCGGCGCCCAGCCCGAGGGATGGCTGTGCGGCATGTCGACCGTGACGCGGATTTGCTTGGTCCCCGGCACCGCCTCGAAGCTCTTCATGTAGCTGTCCAGCGGATAGGCGAAATCGTTCGTGCCGTTGACGAACAGAATCGGCATCGAGACCGCGGGCAAGTATCGCGAGGGATCCCACAGCGTGATCCAGCGCTCGCGATTCTCGGGCGACATCTTGGCGAACCGGTCGAGCCAGGCGCTGTTCTCGTGCAGGAAGCCGCAGCCATAGACCGGCACGGCGGCTTGAAAGCGGCGATCGACGCCCGCCACGATGCACGTCAAGTAGCCTCCCCAGCTAATGCCCGTCACGGCGGTTTTTTTGGCATTCACCTTGGGAAAGCTGCGCACCAGCGAATGGGCTCGCACGACGGCCGCGACCGCATGGTATGGCCACTGCTCGGTCGGGGGCTTGTCGACGCTGCCGAATTTCTCTTCGTCCCCCTGGTTTGGGCCGCCGTCGGCCAGCCGCGTGCGATTTTCCGGCAAGTGGGGATTCTTGCCCTCGACGGGCCGGCAGCCGGCCAGGTCCATGGCGATAGCGGCGTAGCCCCGTTTGGCCCATAGCTCGGCCCATTCGCGAAACGCCGTGCCGCCCCCGCCATGCACCAACACCACGGCCGGCAAGCTCGCATCCCGCGTGCCGTCGCCCGACAGAGTGCCGGGCGTGGCGTAGTAGGCAAATACGCGCGTGGGCTGGCCACGATACGGCTCGCCTTGATACATTAGCGCGCGAACCGGTCCGTCGGCGTCGATCCACTGGAAGTCCGGCGCTTCGCCAAGACGTTTCAGATCCCAGGGAGTGCTCTCGGCCAGCGGTTGCGAGGCGGCCGCCGGCTCGGCGCCCAGGACGTTTAACGGCAGGCAGCAATAAAGGCCGACGGCGAGGCACAGGAGACGCTGGATGATTGAGGCAAACATATAGAAAGGTCTCGTGAGTTGGCAGGAGAAAACGAGCCGGCCCATTATCGTAGCTGCATGTCGGCGACTCAAGATTCACTCGGCAAGAGTGACGCTGCGAAGACACTGCTGGACGAGCCAGCAGTGGCACGCGATCAGCCGATTTGGCGGACGATGCGCGCCGGCAAGGAGAGGATCGCGTGCAGGGTGTCGAAGACGGCGTTAAACGTCATTCCGATCAGGCGGAAGGGCAACAGCACGGTCCACACCAGTGGATAGGCCACGAGCACCAGCACGGCCAGCGGCCAGCACACGAACAGCAGCAGACACCACAGCAGAAAAAGGAGCACGGCTAGGATCCAATCAGGTTTGTCTTCGATTTCCCCCCACCTGCTTATTCGTCGAAGGGTCCCAGATATTGGCGAGTGCGACGGGCAATTCCGCTTTACGATTCGCCGTGCGAAGGCGATGATGGCCCCGCCGGTTGCGGCACGAACGCCCGCGGCGCTTCGGCCGAGGGCCCGTGGAGCGTCTGCCATGAAGATTCCGATCGTCGACGATCTGTTCGATCTGTTCCGAGGCGAAAGCTTTCGTCCGACGACGATCTTGCTTACGTCGGTCGTGGCGCTCGTGGCCTGGAAGACGGCCGGATCGCAAGCGTTTTTTCATCGCCACCTGGCCGACCGGATGTCCCTGAGCTTCGATCCGGCGGAAGCGGCTGCCTGGTATCAGATGGGCTTGGGGCTTGTGCTGTTGGGGATCGTGCCCGCGGTGGTGCTACGATTTGTGTGCAAGGTGCCGCTAGCCAGCGCCGGCTTGGGCCGCGGCAGCCTGGCGCGGTCGCTGACGCTGTTTGCGCTTGTGCTGCCGTTTATCTTTTGGATCAGTCACGACACGGCCGCGGTCGGCGAGTTTCGCGACGTGTATCCGTTCAATCGAGCCGCCGGCCAATCCACCCGCGCGTTCGCCATGCACGTTGTCATGCTGGGACTCCTGTACTTGGGTTGGGAGTTTCACTTCCGCGGCTTTTTGCAACAGGGCCTGGCCGGGTCGCTGGGCGCGTCGGCCGGGGTGTGGGTGCAGGTGCTGGCCTCGGCCCTGATGCACTTCGATCGACCGGAAGTCGAGCTTTGGGCCTCGGTGCCGGCGGGGCTGCTGTGGGGACTGCAGGCCAATTACACCCGGGCAATCTGGACCGGCTTCGTCCAGCACTGGTTGCTGGGAGCCACGCTCGACTACTTTATATGCTTTGGATAGCGGCCGATTGGGATCGGTAGAGATTTCCATCCGCGTCTGGACATACGCGCATGGCCGTGTAGTAGAATTGGCTCCATCGCGTTTAACCAATGGAGAAATCCCGTGCGATTTGGCTTCCAGCTTGCCGCGATGGCACTATGCGTGTTGGTGGCGATGTTTTCGCGCGCGATGGCCGCCGAGCCAACTGCACCGCATCCCGGTTATGTCCTGTTGACGACCAAGGCCTATCAGCGCGCGGATCTGACCCGTGCCGCGTTCGACAAGTTATGGAATGTCTGGCCGCCGGCCGAGCGCGCCGCGGCCGCCGCTTTGCCCGAGGCCGAGCGACACCGAATGGCGCTAGTTCACTACGGCTTGGTGGATTCGCCCGATACGGCCAGCGACGTGCCGCTGGGCGTCGTCGAGCGCGATGGCGGCGCCTGGGCCATGAACTGCTTGGGTTGTCACGGCGGCAAGGTCGCCGGCCGCGTGATACCGGGGCTGGGCAATTCGCACTATGCGCTGCAATCGTTGACCGATGACGCCTCCGAAGCGCGGCGACGCGAGACGGGACAAAACTCGCGACTGGCGGCCGCGGCACATGCGCTCTCGCCGCCTATGAGCCGCTCCAACGGCACCACCAACGCCCAGACATTCAGCGTGCTGCTCGCGGCCACGCGCGATCTCGATTTGAACCTCGCCCGCAAGCCGATTCCCAAGTTCAAGAATTACGACCTCGATCCGCCGCCGCTGTGGAACACCAAGAGGAAGGATCGCCTGTACATCGATGGGTTTCTGAAGAAGACCCCGCGAGCCATCATGCAGTTCGTGTTGACGCACGATAACGGGGGCGAGAAGGTCCGCGGCTGGGAACAGGATTTTGTCGAGATTCTAGCCTGGATCGAATCGCTCGCCCCGCCAAAATATCCGTTGGAGATCGACACGGCGCTGGCCGGTCGCGGCAAGCCGATCTTCGAAGAAGCCTGCGCCCGTTGCCACGGCACCTACGGTCCGGGCGGAGAGTATCCTGAAGTGCGAGTGCCGCTGGCGGAATTGGGCACCGACGATGCCCGGCTGAAGGGGATGCCGCCCGAGCATCGCCGGTTCATGCGCGACAGTTGGTTGGGATACTACGGCAAGTACGACGTCGTCGAAGAGCCGGACGGATACGTCGCGCCGCCGCTGGACGGCGTCTGGGCCTCGGCGCCGTATTTCCACAATGGTTCGGTGCCGACCGTCTGGCACGTGATGCACGCCGACGCGCGGCCGCGCGTGTGGCAGCGAACCGAAGATGGCTACGATCCTCGGCGCGTGGGCCTCGAGGTGCGCGAGCTGTCGAGCGTGCCCGTTGAGGCGATCGAGCCGTCCGAGAAGCTCCGCTATTTCGACACCCGACTTTACGGCAAGAGCGCCGGCGGCCACACGTTTCCCGAGGAACTTTCGGAAGACGAGAAGCGAGCCGTGCTGGAATACTTGAAGACGATCTGACGGTAAGGTATCGCGTGCGCCGGCAAACGGCCGTCCATCGATCTCCGCGACAGGCCCGTGCAGCATGTTGATTCACGGGTCGTGCCGCGGGTGCTCCAGTAAGACGTCGCGACGGCGTGCGAGACCAATCCATCGCTGTGTCGCTCCTTGCAATGTCGAAGCCGGCGCGAGGACGGTCGCAGGCAATCCGGCTTCGCTCCACAGTTTATCAGTAAACTTTCAAATCCGGCGGCGGAGTCGCATGGCCACGAGCCCGAGGCCCGCCAGGGCAAACAATGCGACGGAACTCGGCTCCGGCACGACCGCGAACGAGATGCGATAGACATCGAGGTCCGCGGTCAGTTGGCTGTCGAACGTGTATCCGGCCCCTGTGGTCAGGCCGTTGAATATGTTCAATCCTACGAAGTCGAAGCTCACGACGCCGTTTTGTGGAGTGCGAAGGTTGTTGTCCCCGCCCACTAGGAACGCGGCGTTCAAGGGATCGTCTGCCTCAGAACCGGCGTCCCAGATATCCTGACCGCGCTGAGTAATACTGGCAATGTTTAGCTGACCGGCGCCATCGAACAACATGTACTGCGTGGGCGAGTCATTGCCGATGAAATGATCGTTGCTGGGAACCACCATCGAGCCGAAGGTAAAGAATCGGTTGATCGATGTGTCGATCGAGAACACCTCAGTGGCTGTCGCTCCCGGGAGCAGCGGACCTGGCGGATTGGGAACCACCGTGCCAAGCGTGGCGGTTGGATCCGCCGACTGGAATGCCGGGAACCAGGCGGCGCCGCTTCCACCCTCCGCGATCGAGATGATCGGAGCGGTGGCAGCTTGACCATTATTGAACGAATCGAACGTGCCGTTGTTGAATCCGACGCGCAATGGCGCGAAGGAGATGCTGTTCGCGGGAGCGAGGTTTTCGACGGTCACTCGCAGTTGCACCGTTTCGGCCAGACCGGCAGACGGCAAGATTCCAGCCGCAATAACGGCAATCAGGGCAGACAATATGATTGAACGCATGTACCACTCCTCTGAGTTTTGAAGACACTGGCACCGCTGAACTCTCAGCGGCAGCGCTGATAACGACTACAGTTGACTCAACCGACGAACCGAGTTTGGAGCAGGATCCCTTGCTGACCCGTTCAGCACGCGCGAGACTCGAGCACTTTTTCCACGCTCTGAAGCAATTCGGACTTTGCGCCCCAAGCCAGGATTAAGGTAGCGTGGCTCCAGCAAGTCCCACGACGACAGTCGGGCGAGACAATCGGCGCCCGTGCGCGTCCTAACTAGCCGCAAAGGGAGCGGTCAAGAATTGCCGCGATTCGTCGGTAGCGTGATGTCCCAGAATAGTCACCCCCGAGATGGCGCGGACCATCGAGGGAATTTCCATTCACGGTTCTACGACACTAGCGACTCCCGGGATTGGGTTTCACGGCCGCGCGCAATTTCGCTGTTCGCGCGACCCGAAAGCACGCGCTGGCTAGCGGCGACGAGCCAAGGCATCGCTTTCTTGCGATGGGAACTTAACTCACGATCTCGATCTTTATGCGACCAGCAGGTCGCGAGCAGCTTCGTCGTATTAGTCGCATGGAATGCGACAACGTTACACGCCGAGACGAAAAATATTTCGCGCCTTGACGTCCGTCGCCGTGACGGCCACGATCTATTTGGGGCCGCAGCTGGATTCAGCCGAATTAAAATATGTCAACCGGCGAAGTTCCTAATCGTGAAAGACAAGTCTCGCCTCCTCAGGTCGTGGACGCGAGTCAGTGGCTGGACGAGCATGGCAATGCTCTGTACCGATACGCGAGGTCTCGCGTCGGACGCCGCGAGCTGGCCGAGGATCTTGTGCAAGACACGTTTCTGGCAGCGGTCAAATCGCGCGAGCCATTTCGAAATGAGTCGACCGTGCGCACCTGGTTGATCTCGATTCTGCGGAGGAAAATCATCGATCACCATCGCAGGCAAACTGTGGCGGCTGACGACGACCGCGATTCGTTCAGGTCCAGTCCCGACCACGCGCGTTTTTTCACGAGCGATGGAAAATGGCAAAAGGTTCCCGTGCCGTGGAAGGCGCCGCCCGACGTCCTTGAAAAAGGTGAGTTTTGGATCGTATTCAACGCATGCTTGTCGAAACTGCCGCCTCCGCTAGCCAAAACCTTCATGTTGCGAGAGTGTGTGGGCGTGGAAGTCGACGAGCTCCGCGAAACTCTTGCGTTAAGCGCCGGCAACATCCGCGTTCAGCTCCATCGAGCACGCCTGTTCCTGCGCGCGTGCCTGGAACGAAACTGGTTCGGCGAGGAACTCCACAAGCGTAGGAGGTTGCCGTGAATCGCGGGGCCCGAATAAAACGCATCTTGGCGATGCGATGCGATGAAGCGGCGGAACTGCTTTCCCAGGGCAACGACGAACCGCTCGCTTGGATCGAACAGCTTGCGCTGCGAAGTCACCTGATGTTGTGTCGTCCTTGTCGCCGATTTCGCCAACAATTGAGATTTCTACGCGCGGCGATGCAGTGGACGCTGTCGCGAGCCGAGGATTCCCACGCAACTCTATCCGGAGACGCTCGCTTGCGCATTCTTAGAAACTTACGCGAAGCGGGGCAGAAATGACTTGGATGGGTGTCCGAAAGAATGCGTCGATCGCTGACCCTTTCCGCGTGAAGAAAGTGCGGCGGATGCTTCCGCCAACCATGCCGTCCGTTGATACGGCTAGTCGTCCGGGTGCGAGTGGCCTTGTGTACGATCGAGTTGATTCTGAGACAGACAACCAATCTGTTCGATAGATTCCAACCCTAAGGGAGAAATCAAATGAACCGAAAATCCTCGACAGGGGCGTTTCTGAGTTGCCTTTCCGTGTTGGTCATTTCCACGGGCTTAACGAGAGCTGCGGCGCCTGTGCCGGAGAACCAGCCGGCTCAGATTCCCGTAGTCGGTGACAAGGCCCCCGATTTCACGCTCAATGATTTGAAGGGACAGCCGATCACGTTGTCCGAGTTAACGGCAAAGTCTCCCGTCGTGCTTGTGGTGTTGCGCGGATACCCAGGGTATCAGTGTCCGATTTGTTCGATTCAGGTTGGGAGTCTGCTAGGGAAGGCCAAGGAGCTTAGCGCCGCCAAGGCTCAAGTTGTGTTCGTCTATCCTGGTCCGGCCAATCAGTTGAACGACCGAGCCGGCGAATTTATTAAGGCCAGGAAGTTGCCCGAGAATTTCTCGTTCCTAACCGACCCGGACTACAAGTTCACTGAATCGTACGGTTTGCGCTGGAACGCGCCTCGGGAAACGGCCTATCCATCGACTTTTGTCATTGATCCTCAGGGCACGGTTCGTTTTGCGAAAGGCAGCAGGACACACGGTGATCGAGCGAATGTCTCGGACATTCTCAATGCTTTGCCGATGGCGAACTGAGCAATGGGGGAGTTCTTCAGTGCGTCGCCGATCTGAGCGCGATGAAGGCGAGCCGCATCGCGGGCGGAAGCCGAGGCGACCGAGCAGGCTGAGAAGCTGCGTTGCTTCGACACGCGTCTCTACGGCAAGAGCGCCGGCGGCCACACGTTTCCCGAGGAACTTTCGGAAGACGAGAAGCGAACCGCGCTGGAATATTTGAAGACAATCTGACGGCGGCGAGCCGCTTGCTCACTCGGGGCGATTATTTCGCGGTTGCCACTTGCTGGTCGCGATAGTGGCCGATCCAGCGCACGCCTTCGAACGGGCGTCCATCGATTTCCGCTATCGGTCCGTGCAGCATGTTGATCGGCGGGCCCTGTTGCGGCGGCTCCAGGACAACGTCCCGACCGTGTGCGAGCGTGACCCAAGTGCTGCCTAGTGTGCCGAAGTAGTATTCGCGATCCTTGGGGTATTTGTTCGCGCGCGAGGAGTCGAGCGGAATCCAGCCCACGTCGGCGACCCAGAATTGCGCCCAACAATGACAATACTTGATCTCGCCCTCGGGCTTGTCCGGCGCAATCGGCAAGCCGAATACATGATCGGCCGGAATTCCTCGCGAACGACACACGCCGATAAAGATGGAATTAAAGTCGGTGCAGTCACCGGTCTTGCTGTCGCACGCCCAGACGGCGTTGCCATTTCCCGCTCCTGGCGCCAGGTAGTTGTATTTCATCGTGTCGACCAGGTGATCGTAGACCTTGCGGCCAGCCAGCAGCGGCTCGCCCTCGGGCAGGGTGATGCCGCGCGCTAGTTCGCTGATGCGGCCCTTGATGGGAATCATCAGCGACTCTTGCAAATAGGCGTCGAACTCCCCAGCCGGCACGTCGGCCTTCGTCGAGATCAATTGCTTGGCCGCGGACACGGTCGCCTCGTGAACCTCGACGTCGTACAGGAATTCAACCTTGATGGGTCCGATGCTGCCCGTCGGCGACTCGAACCGCTGGTAATACAGTTGATTGCCAAAAGTTTTGTCCTTGGTGATTCGCCCCGAACCTGTTTCGCTCGTACTCAGCAAGCGAATCGTCTGTCGGTCATTGTCCGTGAGCATGGGGATCCACAAGTCGACGGTTTTGGAGCCCAGCGGCACTTCCGCGATTTCGCAGGTGTATTTGAGTTGGACATTACGCACGGCGGGCAGTTCCGCCTGGACCTCGCCGGCCACGACCAATGCCCAGGCCGCCAACAACAATCGGCAAAACATGCGGCGATTCATCGTGCGATCGTCCTTTCTGGTTCGACGGAAAGACGGTACTGCCCCTGCACTCTTTCGTCTCAAGGTACCGTGGCGGCTTGCCGGAGTCAAAATCTCTCGCGCTCTCGCCCGGCAGCAGGCTGCTGCCAGACAGAAAGTCGTTGCTTGAGCCAACGGGGCGGAGTACCTTGGCAGTCATTGCTCAAACCTGGGAGGATCGGTCGCATGTTACCCTCGACGCGTCGCGAATTTCTGGGCACGACGGGCGCCGCCTTGGCCAGTTTGGCGATGCCTGTCGTGCTCTCGCAGGGGGCCTTCGCGAGCGACGAATTTGCCGCGCTCGACGCCACGGCCATCGCCGCGCTCGTCCGTTCGCGCAAGGCGAGCCCGCTTGAAATCGTCGAGGCCACGATCGCGCGGATCGAAAAGCTGAATCCCAAGATCAATGCGGTCGTCACCCAATCGTTCCAGCGGGCCATCGATCGGGCCAAGGGGCCGTTGGGCGAGGGGCCGTTTGTCGGAGTGCCCTATCTGCTCAAGGACCTCACGCCCAACAAGGGAGTGCGGCTGACATTCGGTTCGAAATTCTTCAGGGATAATGTCGCGACCTTCTCCAGCGAGCTGGTCAAACGGAGCGAAGCCTCGGGCCTCAACATCGTCGGCAAGACCAATACTCCCGAGTTTGGATTGGTGCCCGTCACCGAACCCAAACTGTTCGGCCCCACGCGAAACCCCTGGAATTTGGATTTGACGGCGGGCGGTTCCAGCGGCGGCGCGGCGGCGGCCGTGGCGGCGGGAATGGTGCCGATGGCGCATGCTAGCGACGGCGGCGGTTCGATCCGCATTCCCGCATCCTGCTGCGGAGTGTTCGGCATGAAGATCAGCCGGGGCCTGAATCCCGATGCGCCCACGCCGAACCCCGACGGACTTTCGGTACAGCATTGCGTCAGCCGTTCGGTGCGGGATAGCGCCCGGCTGTTGGACGTGACCCGCGGACCGGTGGCGGGCGACATCTGGTGGGCGCCGCCGGTCGAGCGCCCCTATGCCGAGGAAGTCACCCGAGAGCCGAAAAAGCTGCGCATCGCCCTTTTGACAAAGGACCTGTCGGGCGAACCCATCCACGCGGACTGCCAGGCGGCCGTCGAGCAGGCGGCCAAGTTGTGTACTGATTTGGGCCATCAGGTGGAGGAAGTTCCACTGCCCATCGACGGCACCGCCGCGCGCGACGCGTTTCGAATGCTGTGGATCGGACGCGTCGGCAGCTTGATTCGCACCGCCACCAAGACATTGGGGCGGATGCCCGACCGAGACCAGTTCGAGTCCTGGACCTGGCAGTTGAACGACATCAACAATACCTTGACGCCGGCCGATGCGCGCTCGGCGTCCAGCCTGCTGCTCACCGCGGCCTATCAAATCGCTCAGTTCATGCAGACATACGATGTGATCCTGACCGCGACTTTGGGAACCCCGCCGCTACGAGTTGGCGAATTGGACTTAGAGAATCAGGCGGCTGAAGCCAACGCCAAGATCGCCCGCTTCGTGCCCTACACCTGGTTGTTCAACGCGACCGGTCAACCCGCGATGTCTGTGCCGCTGCATTGGAATGCCCAAGGCGTGCCGATCGGCTCGCACTTCGTGGGCCGTTTCGCCGAAGACGGGCTGTTGTTTCAACTGGCGGGTCAACTCGAACGAGCCAGGCCGTGGGCCGGTCGGCTTCCTGGCGCATCGAGCGGTTCGTGATCGCCGCTCGGCATGGATATCGCTGGGCAAAGCCCGCCAGTTCCGCCGGCCATCGACTTCAGCCTGGCAGGCGCGTGCAGATTCGCAGCTTGTTGCCGTCGGGGTCGACGATCGTCATGTCGCGCAATCCCGGCAGGCTCTGATTCGGCGGCTCATGCACGGCAATCCCTCGACCGACGAACTCGGCATGCCAGGCGTCGACATCGGGCACGTACAGGTGCAACAACCCGCCGACGGTGCAATCGCCCTTGTGCTCCGTCAGGAAGAACGCCATCTCGTCGCGCGAGACCTGCATGAACACGGGGAAGTGCGGCTCGAAGCGATGCTCCCAATCGATCTGAAAGCCCAGTCCGTCGACGTAAAAAGCCTTGCTGCGGGCGTAATCGGTAATTCGTAGCGTGGGCATGACGCGCTGCATGAGAGGACCTCTCCGACGGTTCGGCGAGTCGTTCCCACCGGCGAATGATCGGGGATCGACTTGGCAAAGTGGCGAACGGCTACGGTCTCTTATTTTGGAAGATCGCTCGGGCGAGTGCAAATTGCAAATGGGGAAGAAGACGCGGGCCAGACAAAGTAGCGGGAATACTCCGTATGCCGTCACCTGACGGCCGTTCCGCTACGACATACAGAGCACTTAAAGAAAGAGTCGGCGAGTCATTTCGCGGACGCACCGCCAATCCCCTCCGCACGTGTGATAACCGTCTCTTGCAATGTGTGCTGGCCGATCGTGATTGTGCCGCGCTCGATCTTGCCCTGGAGGACCTGGACCGCCAGCCGGTGCGGGTCGAGATGATGCGCCGGGACGTGCCGCAGGATGATCCGCGCCGCGGGGCTCGCGACCCGCGCGATCTCGGCCAGCGTGGCGGGCACCAACGGCGTCCGCTCGACGATCAACGTCTCGACCGAACCGTCGGGCAAGGGAATCCGCTCGCCACGCCCCTCGATCCAGCGCGGAATCAATTCACCCTGCTCAGGACCGAAAGTCTTGTGCCGCCGCGGATTCAAATTCCACGCTTCCGGATGACGCCCCTCGCCGCCGATATCCAGGATGGCCGGGCTATCCCACATCGCTCGAGCTTCCATGCAGTGTCGTGAGAGGGGAGTCGTGCGAGGGGCATCAATAAGCCGGCGAGTCGCTGGCTGGAAACGACTCCTCGGAAGCTTCTTGCACGACGTCGAACCGCGCCTCCGGCTCCTTGGGCCGCAACACGATCGTCACCAACAGCGTGGCGTCGTCGACTCCTTTTAGCGAGTGCGGTTCCCCACTCGAAAGAAACATGAACGAGCCCGCGTCGAGCTCCTGGCTCCGCTCGTGAGCAACAAACACGACGCGGCCGGCCAGGCAATGCACCGTAATCGGCCCCGGCGCCCGATGCGTGGGAATCTCCTTGCCCGCTGGCACTTCGAGCCGCAGCACTTCCAGGCCGTCGGTTTTGACCAACGTTGTTGTCTTGGCGCCAGGCGCGCTTGCGCCCCGCGGCAAGCGAAGAATTTCGCCGGATTTCAAATGCGGTATCGCCATGGCCCATGCACCTCCAAGGTCGGGGGCGTTTTCCCTGAGCATACCAAAACGGGCGACGGCGGGGGTTGCGATTAACGGGCTGGAATTGAGCGTGCAAGCTAACTAAAAGGACACTAACGAAAGTTCAGGAAGATCAGCTTGGTTTTTCCGCTCCGCGCCAGTGGCGATGTTGGCCGTCCTGGTCGAACCAGACGTTCTGACGGATCTCATCCGTCTTGAAGCCCAGCGCCTTGGGTCGTACCGCGCCTGGCAGCACGACCACGTCGTACAACTCCTCGACGTTGCCCTCGATCCGCAGCCAGTGCGCCACGTCTCCGCTGGCCAGGTCGATTACTTGCAGTCCCGTTCGGGCCACCCCGTTTCGCTCGGCCAGATTGGTGTCCAGCGGCAAGCCGCGAAACGTCGCCTCGCGCGGTCGCGACAAGCCCACTACGGCATAGTCTCCATGAAAAGCCAGCCCGCGCGCATAGCCCGGACAAAACGTCACCGGCTCGAAACGGCCTGACGGCAGATCGAGATAACCAAAAAATCCCTGCCCCGAATTCAGCAGCCAGAGCCGGTCGCGATACCAGCGGGGCGAATGCGGCATCGCCAGTCCGGTGGCGACGATCTGGTTACTGGTCACATCGATAACGCAGCCGCCATCGGCCCGGCGATCGCGCCAGCCGTCGCCGATATCCGACTGCGAGCAGGCGGTCACGTAGCGCGGCTTGCCATCCACCAGCGCCAGTCCGTTCATGTGGCAGCGGTCTTCGGCCGCCAGTTTGCTGATGAACGGAGGCCGCCAGAGGGGCTTGAAGTTGCGCGCTTCGTCGACCGTTGCCAGGCAACTAAATAGCGTGCTGATGAATTGCACCCGGCCGTCGCCGCCGACCGCTACGTCGTGGACGTCGATGTCGCCGGTCGTGTAGCCGACGCGCGGCACGTACAGCCGATCGTATCCGTCGACTGATTCGCCGGCCGCGAGTGCATTTTCGAATCGCCACAATTGAAACGCGCTGGCCAGCCACAGCGTCTGACCGTCGGACCACAGCCCCATCGCGCGATTGAACGTGCGTTCGAAAACGCTCAATCGCTCGGGCGCCGAGAGGCCGATGAAAAACACCTTGCCGGTTTGATACGTGGTGAAAGCCAGGCTCAGTCGCTCGGCGGCCAGCCAATCGCCAAAGTGCCGCGACGAGAGGACTTGGAAGGCGGGAGGAGTCGGGTCTATTGTTTCGCGAGCGCGAGGATTGTTCATAAGACAGAGTATAGTCACCGGCCCGAGCGGGCAGAATTGCCGGATCGGACACGGCAATACATCCAACACTCAGGGAATTCCCTTGTCGGGCGCTTCCAGTACTGCTAGTCTGACAGGTGGCGCACGTGCCCCACGTCGGTGGGGCGCGTTCGGAATACATCATATTCGGGATTCTTGGCTTGCGAGGGCAACGCGAGCTACCCGGCGCTAGTTCTTTATTCTCTTCATTTTCGTTATCCGCAAGGGAGCTGGCTATGTTTACGGACCTTCTGGTCCCCAAGGGACTGCGCGCGCTAAGTCGCAACGCCGAATGTCGTCGCTATGCTTCAAGCGGCTTCTCTGCGCGATCTTTGCGCCCTCTAGGATTCTCCGATCGAACGCTCCGCTTGGAGCCTCTGGAGCAGAGATATCTGCTGACCGTCGACTTCGGCGACGCGCCCCAGGGCTACCCGACGCTCGTGTCTGAGGACGGCGCGCGGCACGAAGAGGTCGGGCCGACGCTTGGCACCGCGCGAGATGGCGAACTCGACGGTACACACTCCTTCGGCGCGACGGCCGACGGTG
>JANNQN010000185.1:0-9099 GCA_031400775.1 Planctomycetia bacterium
GGTTTTTGAGCTAGATTTTCCTCGGTCGCACAAGCATGGCGCCACCGCGCCAACCCACGAATTCCCCGGCTCAAAATATCCAAGGAGTCAGCCATGTTCCACGTCGCCGCGCTAACGGTTGCCAAGGTCGCGATTTCCGCCGCCCCGACGTCGGATCGGACCATTGCGTTTGACGACGTTACGTACACGCGACAGTTCATCGGCAACATGAATCCGGGCGGACTGGCCGAGTATGTTCGTCCGGGCGAGACCGTGGACAACTGGACGACCCTGGTGGCGGTGCGCAACTTTCCGAAGCTCGACGATCCGTCCAAAGCCGCGGCACAACTTGTTAACACCTTGAAAGCGTCGAATCCCGACGCTCGCTTTCAGCTCCTCGTCAAAGAAGACGAGTCCGAGGCCATGGTCGACTTCATCACCTGGCCCAAGGATGGCTCCTACGCCGAGTTCAACGTCTTTCGCTATCTCAAGCGACCGGGCTACGCCGGACTGATTGCCTATCAGTTCGCCTATCGATTTACCGACACAGGCCCCGATGCGAGCGAGCGGGTCAAGCAAGATCGTCAACGCTGGGTCGAAGCTATGTCGCGGGCCGATTTTCCGATCGACTTTGCCAGGTAATGCGCGTTTAGCTCGGAGCGTCTGTTGCATCCTGGGTGGGTTTCGCGCGCATCGGAAACCATCCCTTGCGGCGGAAGAAATGGAGAAGGCCGCCGGTGACCGCGAGCATTACCGCCCAGATCGCCGGATAGCCCCAATACCATTCCAACTCTGGCATGTTCCATGGCGACACCTTGGTGTCGAAATTCATTCCGTAAATGCCCACGATGAACGTCAGCGGAATGAAGATCGTGGCGATCACGGTCAGAACCTGCATCACCTCGTTCATGCGGTTGGATAGCGACGAGTGATAAAGGTCCAACAAGTCGGAGGTCAGCTCGCGATAGGTCTCGACCAGGTCCATGATCTGAAACGTGTGGTCGGCGCAATCCCGCAAGTAAATCCGCGTGTCGGAGTGGATCAATGGAATCGGGTCGCGGACCAGCACGTGCAGGGCCTCGCGGAGCGGCCAGATGGCACGCCGCATGACGAGCAGCCGGCGCTTGATCCCGTGGATTTTCGGGATCGTCACTCGCGTGGGACTCTCGGCGATCGTGGTTTCCAGATCCTCGATCTCCTCGCCGAAGCCCTCGAGAATGGGAAAATACGAGTCCACGACGCTATCCAGCATGGCGTAGGCCAGGTAGTCGGGCCCCGAGGTGCGGACGATCCCCCGGCCGCGGCGAATTCGCTCGCGAAGCGGGTCGAGACAGTCGCCGGCCAGGTGCTGGAACGTGAGAATGAACCGGTCGCCCAGGAAGATTGCCAATTGATCGCTGTCCATGCGCGCGCCGCCTTCGATGATCCGCGCCACGATGAATAGATGATCGCCGTATTGCTCGACCTTGGCCCGCTGGTGGTTGTTCAGTACGTCTTCCAGCGCGAGCATGTGCAAACCAAATAGTTCTCCCAGCCGCCGTACGACTTCGACGTCGCCGAGGCCATCGACGTTGATCCAAGTGACCGGATAGTCGACCAGAAGTTGCCGGACGGCCTCGTAGTCAACCGGCGTTGCCAGCTCACGCTCCACAAAGCCCGCCGGGCCATAGGCCATCAGGTGGACGACTGGCTTGCCCGCGGCCGGATCGGCGACCAGGGTGCCGGGCGGAGCGCCGGGGGCGGTGCGGCGATGAAAATTCGGCGGATAGCGGCGATGCTTGCGGCTTTTTGTCACACGCTTCTCCTCTCGGTATGCGTGCGACCATGTTCCCCGATTCGTCCCCAGCGATCAAGCCGAGTCGAGTTTGCGCTGGCGCGGGCAGCCGCCGATCACGCGCCGCGGAACTTGGGCGGGCGCTTTTGCATGAATGCCTGCACGGCCTCCGCGACGTCGGCGCTATCGATCAGTTGGCTTTGGGCCCAGCGCTCGATCGCCATCTGCGTCTGCTTGGGCACGCCATCCCCCTGATCAACGATCAGCTTGGCCAGTCCAACTGCCAAGGGCGCGTTCCCGGCGATCTGATTGGCGAGCGCCACGGCCGCCGGCAGCAGGTTCGCCGCCGGGACTACTCGATTCACCAGACCCCAGCTCAACGCCTCGTCGGCGCCGATCGAACGGGCCGTCATCAACAGGTCCTTCGCGCGGCTGGGACCAACCGTGCGGGCCAGCCGGGTCGTTCCGCCCACGTCGGCCACTAGTCCGATGCGCGCTTCGGGAATCGACATCTGGCAATCGTCGCTGGCCACTCGCAAGTCGAAGGCCAGCGCCAGTTCCAGCCCCAGACCCAAAACCTGGCCGTGTAGCGCCCCGATGACTGGCACCTCGGTCGCTTCCAAAGTATTCAGCGCACTTTGCAATCGCTCGGCCAGCCGGCGCAGCATGCGTGCCGGGTTTTGCCCTTTCGATTCGCCGGCCATTTGGCCGATCATCGACAGATCGACTCCAGCCGAAAAAATGGGACCCTCGGCATGCACCACGACGGCCCGCACCGTGGGATGATCGTCCGCGCTGCGCACCGCCGCCGAGATGGCGTCGATCATGTCTGGCGTTAGCGCGTTGCGCTTCTCGGGCCGGTCGATCGACACAAACAAAATCGAGTCGTCGACGCGCGTTTTGATGGTGGGATGGGTCATGGGTGCGGCGCCTCGCTGTTGGATTGGGGTTAGCGGCGTGCAGAATTGCCGCGGCCGCCATCTTACCAACGGGCCGCGGTGCGACCTAGTTGGTGAGGCATGCCCCGCGATCGAATCGCCAGGTGAAGCCGACGCCGATCCAGTAGCTTTGCACGCTCACCTCGGTCAGGCTGCCGAACTGGTCGGAGGCCTCGAACATGCCACCGGCAAATGTGTCGAAATCCAATCCCGGCAAAACGTCGCGCACTCCCATTCCGGCCGCGAACCGATGCTGGTTCACGACGGCAAACTGTGCCTGTAAATACTTGACGGCCGGGATGCCCCCTGGCACGGCAATGCCAGCGACCGAATCGCCCGTGGTCGGGTCGATCGGATTCTCGGCGAATGCATATCCCATCCGCAAACGGACCCGCTCATTGACGCTGTATTGAGTGCCCAACTGCAGGGCCCATTGAGGCCGATAAATCGAGCGAAACAGGCTGGCTGAACTCCAATCCAAAAACAGAACGTCGGCGGCCAACAATAGTTTTCCGTCGATCAGGCTCGAATTGGCTACCCCCAGCCCGACGCTCTGCGGCATCGAAAGATGGACGTCGCGCGAAATGTCGATCGTGCCGTCCAGCAATTGCAGGCGGACTTCGTCTTTGAAGCGAAAACGCTGTACGCTCTGGTAGTACATGCCCAATGTGGTGGCCTCGGAGACCGCGTAGCTCAGCCCGACGCTGCCGCGCAGTGCGTAGGCGTTCGTCATAGCGCCGTCGCCGACAAACGGACCGTCGAGAAAGCCATTGCCCACAAACATGGTCGTTCCCAGCGAAACGCGATCGGTTAATTTCGCCCCGGCGGAAGCCGCGAACTCGAGAATGCTCAGATAGGTCGATGTGCCGTTGCTCTCGGGCCGCTTGCGAAAATCGGTGCCGGCGCCGGCGGCGCCAATCAGTCCCAGCCCCAGCGTCACCGGCAATCCATAGGCCTCGAGATCTTGCGAGACGCCCACGCTGGGCACTGCCGCGCCCGGGGTTTGCGACTTGGCGGAAAACGGCGTGATGATCGGTGTGGCCGGCAACCCGATGTCGCCGGTTTGCCTGAGGTTGAAAGTCGAGCCAGCGAATGCGCCGCCGATCGTAAACTGAGTGCCGCTGTACTGGGTCAATGTCGCCGGATTGGCATTGATCGCGGAGATCAAATCTTGCGGCCGCGCGATGCTGGTTCCGGCCATTCCACCCGAGGCTGGCATCAGCGTGTTGCGCAGATCGATGCCGAACGATTGGGCCGCCGCCGATCGGCCGCCGATGCCCGCAGCGGCGACGAGCAAGATGGTCAGCGATAGAAATCTCGAGCGGAAGCGCATCGCGATGCCTTTTTCTGTTCGGTATTGACTAGATGGAAGTCGTGTCGCCTGTGCCCGCGCCAGCCGCGACTCGGATTCGGTTGAAGGGGTGAGACAAAGGGGCGGGACGAAGGGGTCGCGTCTCAGTCGGACATCTTTCCTGACCATCGGCCGTGGAATCTTCCAATCTCTCGGAAAAAACCACAATTGCCGCACGATCGGCACATGTTGTCACCGCGTGCCACGTCTGCACGCGGACTATCCGTTACAACCGGCAAAGCTTGTGACCGCTCGAGGATTGGGGCCGGATTTCCACCGCGAGAGAATTACTCGCGCTTCCGGCTTCCCCTTAGAAGCCCAGCCCCGGCCCGTTGAGCGCCGCCGTGCCTAGCGTTCCGTCCGTGACGTGAAACATCGACGGATACCGCGGCGCCCAATCGCGATTTCCGGCTGGGCAATACTGCCGCGCGTTGCCTTCGATGGCTGCCACGGTTGGCATGCGTGCCGCCAGACTGGCCGAATGCAGAAACGATCGGCCCGGACAGGTCAGATCTTGCACGCACAGGAACATGCCGTACTTTTGCGCAGCGGCCCCCATCAACAAGGCTTCGCTGTGCCCCTTGCACGCCTTGAGCGCCACGCCCGTATAGCCCAATTCGCGGCACAACAGCAGGCTCTCCAAATCCACGAGCGATTCGTCGATCACAACCGGCTTGATCTTGGCCGCCTTGTGCATGCGATTCTCTGGATGCGCCCGCAGATCACGATGCGTGGGCTGCTCGATGTATTGCACGCGGGCAAACGCCGCCGGCGCGCGGGCTTCCAATTGTCCTAGAAAGTCGAGCACGTAATCGACGCTCTGGCACTTCTCGTTGAAGTCGAGCGAATAGTTCCAAGTGTCGCATCCCCGGGCTCGCTGGGCCGGCGCGGCCGCCGCCTCGACCGCCACCACGCGATCGACGTCCCACGACAAATTGTCGCCCGCTAGCTTGATCTTCAAATGCGTCAGTCCATCAGCGGCAATCCAGTCGGGCAAGGTCTCGGGCAGTCCATCGCCGACGGGCACGGGTAAATCGGCCGACGTGAGCGGATCCAGCGCTCCGACCAGGTGATACAGCGGCATCCTCGGCTTCGGCTGCCGCATCGTATAGCGGTCCAGATATTCGCCGGCAAAGTCCGCGGAGAGGTAGTGCCCCAGGTCGTGACTCACCCATTCGCGGGCGAGCAGATTATACGAGTTCTGATCGTGAACCTTGCCAAACGCATCGTGAATGGCCGCCTCGAGCGGGCTGGCGGCCACGAGTTGCGCCAGCCGCGGCATTGGCTCGCTCAGGTTCGCGGATTTCGCGACGGTTTCGGCGGTTGCCTCGTGCGACTGCGACAATTCCCGCGTCAGATCCAACGGGTGGCCAATCGATCGATGCCCGTCGGCCTCGGCCACCAGCCGATGGCCCAGGTCCAGCATCGCATCGAGCGTCTGTTTGGATGCGAGCTTCGGACTCGGCCAGGCCCAGGCGTTGCCAACCGGCATCGATCCCAATCCTTGAGCCCGTCGCCCGTCCGGCGTTTCCACCTCGACCGTGACATGCAAAAGCCACACGTCAGTGACAACCCGACCGCCAAATTTCATCGGCGTGCGGTAGTCGATTTGTTCGGACGTCGCTTGCGCGGAAACGATGCGCACATCAGTCGACTTTGGCACGAGGGGCTCCAGAGCAAATTCGAAAACGCGGAATCACGCGTCCGCGATTATCGGCCGCCGGCGCCGGTGGCACAACTCGCCACGCCAGCAGGCGTGACGCTAGATCGGCCCGCAACCTTCGCCGACTGCGATGGCAATCGACCTTTCAGACCAGACCCTTGCGCACGGCCCAGACTGCCGCTTGGGTTCGATCGGAGACGCCGATCTTGCGCAGGATATGCTGCACGTGCTCTTTGACCGTCTCATAGCTGATGTGCAGGGCCAACGCGATTTCCTTGTTCGTCAAGCCAAAGGCCAACTGCCGCAGGACTTCGCTTTCGCGTTGCGTCAGGGGCACTTCGACATCAGCCGCCAGCCGCGGCGTCGCCAGGGCGCCGGTCACGCGCCGCAACTCGTCGCGCGTCCAGGCGCTTTCTCCGGACGCCGCGATATGAATTCCTTCGATCAGCTTCTCGCGCGAAGCCGACTTCAGCAGATAACCGCTGGCGCCCAGCGCCACCGCTCGTGCGACATAGGTTGGGTTATCGTAGGTCGAAAACATGAGGATCGGCATGTTCGGACGGTCCAGCTTGATCCGCCCCAGGGCATTCAAGCCGTCTCCTTCCGGCATCCGGATGTCCATCAAGACCACGTCGGGTTCATGCTTGAGCGCCAGTCGGACAGCCTGCTCGCCGGTCGATGCTTCGCCGACGATCTTGATGTCCGTGCCATTCAGCAGCGTCTTCAAGCCCGAACGGACGACCTCATGGTCGTCAACTACCAGTAGTTTTATGGTCATTTCTCATGACTCCCAAGCTATTGCCCTGTTGGGCTCTACGTTCGCGGGCCGATTCTTGCCCTCCCCCCGATTGCTATCAATCTTACCACGACCGACCCCCCAGTGGAGAATGCCTAATTAGAGGGGGTTCCAGTGAATGCATGACAGCAACATTGGACATTCCGCTAGGGGATTCTCCACCTGCCCACTGGGATGTTGCAAAAGGCACGCCAAGCTGACCCATTCTGGAAGGTTATTTTTGGCCGGGCAGAGGGAAATAGGCCTGAACGACCGTCATGTCGAACGGCTCGAGGATCCAAATGCTGGTCGATCCTCCGCCAGCGAGCGAATAGGTCTCCCGCCCCGTGATCTCAAATACCTGCGGCACGGGGGGATCCGAGCCCTCACGCAAGTCCTTCGTTTCGATGCCGCGGACGACGAAACTGACGGACTGGACCTTGGTTTCGCCTCGCACAACGAAGCGGCGCACCGCGGTCGTTCTGACATTGAAATAGCATCTCACGATCATCTCGCGATCCGACACGACCTGGTCGATGTGCCAATTCAGCCGCGGCACTCTACCGATGGCGCCAATCTCGGGCGGGAAGGACAACGTCGAAACGACCGGTTGCTTATTTGCTTTGAGAACTTGCAGGTCGTCTTCGATAGACTTGATGCGGCGAGCCACTTCCGGCGTTTGTTCCTCCTGGTTTCGTAGTCCCCTCAAGGTGTGTTCAAGCTGCAGGATTGCGCCGCGACGATTCGTCTCGCAGTTTCGTAGGAAGGCCTCGATCTTGGCAGGGATCGGTGTGCTCGCGGGAGTGGCGACCTGCGTGGTTACGCTCAGGGAGGCAATCACGATCGTGACTAGTAGAGTTGACATGGTCTTTTTCGATCGCGCCGCGGAAAGTCGATTTGCCGGAGTCCGAAGGTGGCTTTTCTTGCCAGCAGCGATTCGCCGCATTGCTTGCGTGCAGGTAGGTGTGCAGCGATGGATTAACGTCGGATATGGGGTTTGTTGCGTTTTCCAGCCTCACGTGGGCTGCCCAGGCTCCTTGAGATTCCTGAATTGACAAGTTAAACTGGCCCGTCGTTGCGTGTCAACTATTGCCGATTAGGCAGCCGATAAACTTAGCGGCGAGTTTGCGGCGCAGTTCAATCGCTTGACTGCTCGCGGATTCAGCCGGGCCGTCCACATGACGCCGCCAGCCATTTCGAGCCGGCGCGTAATTTCAAATCAAACGATCACCGTCCGTTGCGCCGTGCTGCGAAAAGCATTCGACCGATCGCCGGAGTCGATCGTCAAGCGACACATTGTTGAATACATAACCGAGCATTCAGAGGGAGTAGAAGATGTCGACGAAAGAGGTGGTATTTTCGAAGGTTCAGACGGCGTTGGTGGATGCGTTGGGGGTGGATGAGGAGGAAGTGACTCCGCAGGCGCGACTGGTGGGTGATCTGGGAGCTGAATCGATCGACTTTTTGGATATCGTGTTCCGCCTGGAGAAGGCGTTCGACATCAAGATCCCGCGCGGGGAGCTGTTCCCCGAGGATATCCTGACCAATGCCGAGTACGTGCAGAATGGCCGGCTCACGCCCGACGGCCTGGCGCAGCTCAAAGCCCGCATGCCGTTTGCCGATCTGACCAACTTCTCGGCCAATCCGGCCGTGCAAGACTTCGGCAACCTGCTGACCGTGCAAGACATGTGCCGCTACGTGCAGACCAAAGTCGGCGTGGCGTAAGGAGCGGAAGGATGAAGGCGGAAGGATGAAGGATGAATAAGACGAACTGACCTCTAGCCGAAACTTTCCCTTTTCGTTCCCAACCCCCAACCTCCAGCCCCCAACCCCTTGTTCCTCCATGCGTTGGTTCTGGATCGATCGCTTCCAGGAATTCGAGAGCGGCCGGCACGCCGTGGCGGTGAAGAACGTCTCGCTGGCCGAAGAGCACCTGCACGATCATTTTCCCGGCGCGCCGTTGATGCCCAACACGCTCATTATCGAGGGCCTGGCGCAGACCGGCGGACTGCTGGTGGCCGAGCATGGCGGCTTCAACGAACGGGTCGTGCTAGCGAAGATCGCCAAAGCGCGTTTTCATTTTCCGGCCGTGCCGGGCGACACGCTCGTGTATCGAGCCACGATCGAAGACATTCATAAAGACGGCGCGGTGGTCAGCGCCACCAGCCACGTCGAGGGGCGCCTGCAGGGAGAGATCCAAGTGTTCTTCGCGCATCTGGACGAAGCCACGGCCGGCAAGTCGCTGTTCGATCCGGCCAGCTTGCTGGCCATGCTCAAACTTTTGGGCGTGTTCACCGTGGGCCGCGACGCCGCCGGAGCGCCTCTGACCGTGCCGCCGTCCCTCCTCGTTCCCAACCCCTAAACCCCAACCCCCAACCCCCACCATGCGTCGTCGCGTCGTAATCACCGGCGTGGGCTGCATCACGCCCATGGGAACCGAAGTCCAAACCGTCTGGGAAGGTTTGAAGCGCGGGGACTCGGGCGTGGGTCCGACCACGATCTTCGACGCCAGCCGGTTCCCCACCAAAATCTCGGCCGAGGTGCGCGGCTGGGACGTGAGCGACGTGGGCGAAGATCCCGAGGTCTGGAAGCTGCGCGGCCGCCACACGCGCTTCGCAG
>JANNQN010000186.1:0-7545 GCA_031400775.1 Planctomycetia bacterium
ACGGAGTAAAAACTGCCACGAGTCGCTGGGACATGAAAAAACCCTCCGTGAGTGACGTTCCTCCGAAGGGATACTTCAAGGGCCCTTGACTCTTTCAGGCCGCTACCAATAGTGCAACAGAATTAGATGCGATTGCCGTGCCACGGCCCGCCAGCTAGGCGGCGCGAAGCAGCGGATCAGCCGTGCGAGCGGCGGCATGGTCGTAGCGCTTGAGAACCACGGCGGCCAAGGCCCCGCCGAACGCCACCGACAATTTCAGGGCCGAAACGAACGAGCTCGAGCGGCCGACCAGCGGAATGCAATCCAGATCGCATTCGGGGTCGGGTCGGGTCAGGTTCAGCGTGGGGGGCACGAAACCGTCGCGCATGGCCAGAGCCGTGATCGCCAATTCGACGCTGCCGGCGGCGTTGATCAGATGGCCCAAGATCGATTTGGTGGCGCTGACGCACAACAGATCGGCCGCGCTGCCCATGGCCCGGCGAATTGCCCGCGTCTCGGCCACGTCGTTTTGCTGCGTGCCGGTGCCGTGGGCGTTGATGTAGCCGATTTCGCGCGGCGAAACCCGCGCCACGCGCAGGACCTCGGAGATCAGATAGGAGAGGGCGTCGCTCTCCAGATCGAGCCCCGTCATATGGTGAGCCGTCGCGAGCAAACGGCCGCCAGCCACTTCGGCATAGATCGAAGCCCCGCGAGCTTGGGCGTGGCTGAGACGCTCGAGCACGAACATGGCCGATCCCTCGCCCATGACAAAGCCCTGGCGGCCGAGGTCGAACGGGCGACAGGCCTGCCGCGGATCGTCGTGGTGCGCGAGCACTCGCATCTGATAAAAACCGGCCGCAAACAAGGAACTAAAAGCCTCGGCGCTGCCGGCCAGCGCGATATCGCATTGATCGTCTTGAATCGCTCGCACGGCGCCCAAAACCTCGATCAAGCCGCTCGCGCAGGCGGTCGAGTGGCACAGCCGCGGTCCGAACAGCCGATGCCGATTGGCGACTCGCGAACAGGCCGTGTTCGGCAGCCACTGTTCCCACCAGGGAATCTTGCCTTGCGGCAGGAGATGGCCCAAACCGAGCTGCTCGGCGCTCCAGCGCGTATCGCCCATGTGCGCGCTGATGCCGCAGCCAAATCGCTCGGGAGGGATCGTGCCGGGCTCAATCCGTGCATCGAGCAGCGCCTCTTCGGCCACCTGGTCGCACATCGCCAACACTTTCAATTCATCCGGCGCTCGAAGCTCGATGTCGGCCGGCGCCCCGATCAAGAGTCCGTCGGGAATGCCCGGCAGCCCGCACAGGCGGCGCATCGAGGTGCGACCGGCGCGCACTCCGCGCCACACGCTCTCGCGATCGCCACCGACCGAAGCGGTGAGACCGATCCCGGTGATGACCACTCGATCCGATTGGGAACTAAAACGCGGCACACGGGCCTCTTAGCCGATTCGAATGGATTCGGATTTGCGCTACCCGATATGTTGTCGGCGCGCGAGAGCGGCACGCTTTCCGTGCTCGCATGACCGCACCCCGAACTTGGGCGGGGAACTGTACCCAATAACCGGCCACTTCGCCAACCGCAAAGTGACGGGCAAAATGCCGCTCGCAAGCCGACCCTGCTAGCGGCGAAAAACCCAAATGCCGCTTCGCCCTACGTCTCAAGCGACAGTGGCGCCCGCGATAAAACAGAATAATTTCGTTTGACTAGTTGCAATCACACACACACTTGCTAAACTGCGACCGATGTGGGAAACACGCCCAAGGATGGCTGAAGGCAGCGATAAGTTATGGGAAACTCGCCCAACATAGCGAAACCCATTCCGACGGATCGAAATCTCGAGCTGCCGGCTTTTACTGGGGCAACCCGAACGCGGAATGTCCGAAGCACAAGAATTCATCCTGGGCGAATTCCCCAGAACGCTCGACGAGCGACATCGCCTTTCGATTCCCTTGGAGCTGGCCGATCTGCTGGCTGCCGACAACGGGGCCTGCATCCTGGCAAAGGAACGCCCCGGCTGCTTGAGCCTGTGGAACTCGGCGGCTTGGCAATCGCAGCTGGACGAGGGGGTCGAGCTGGTCAAGAGCAAGATGCGGGCCGGAAAACTGGCCGGCCGGCTGGAAGAAGTTCAGCAACTCAGCCGTTTGCTCTCGACGCGTCACAAGACCGTGCAATTAGCCGGACGGGGGCGGCTGTCCATCCCCGATGGCTTTCGTGAGTTTCTGCAAGTCGAGCAAGGAGGAGAAGTGATCGTGATCGGGGCCGGCGTGTGCGTCGAGATCTGGAATCCGCGCGCCTGGCTGGCTCACCTGGAAACACACATGACCGAGTTTCGGCAGCTTTTCGACAAGTTGTCGAGCTAACACAAACTAACGACCATGCCCGGCGGTCAGGTTATCGCGTTTATACCCTGCCCGTCTCACCCGGTTGGGAATGCAAGTCGCCAGGGAACGGGCCAGTTTGGCACGGATGTCAAAGACCACCTGCCGCCGGGCATGGCGTTTTTTCGAAGTGGCCGCACCAGCGATTCACTCAGACTCGTTGAGTGGCGCTTCCCCGCGACAAGTGGCGTTCGACGGCGGCGGCGATAAAACCCGCAAACAGCGGATGTGCGGCCGTCGGCTTCGACTTGAATTCGGGATGGAACTGCACGGCCACGAACCAGGGGTGCTCCGTCAATTCCATGATCTCGACCAAGGAGCCGTCAGGACTTGTGCCGGCCACGATCATCCCATTGGCGGCGAACTGCTGCCGGTAGAGGTTATTGAATTCGTAGCGGTGGCGGTGCCGTTCCGAGATAATCGGCCGGCCATAACCGGCGGCCGCCTTGGAGCCTGGCTCCAGGTGGGCCGGTTGCGCGCCCAGCCGCATCGTCCCGCCCTTGTCGGTGATCGCCTTCTGCTCGTCGAGCAGACAAATCACGGGGTGCGGAGCGTCCTTATTGAATTCAGTGGAATGGGCGCCATCAAGTCCCACGACGTTGCGGGCGAATTCGATCGTGGCGCAGTGCAGACCTAGGCAAATCCCGAAGAACGGGATTTCGCGCTCGCGGGCAAAGCGAATCGCCTCGACCTTGCCTTCAATCCCTCGCTCGCCAAAGCCTCCGGGAATCAGCAGCCCGTCGTAGCCCGAGAGCAGCCGCTCGGGGCCTTCTTGCTCGATCGACTCGCTTTGGATGGGCTGGATGCGGATCTGGGCATGCCGGGCGACGCCGGCATGATCGAGTGCCTCGTAGACGGACTTGTAGGCGTCGCGGTGCTGTGCGTATTTTCCGACCAGCGCAATGCTAATTTCGTGCTCCGGATTGCGCAGGTTGTGCAGCAACTCTCGCCACTTTTCGAGCTTCAGCGTTCCGGCCGGCAAGCTGAGCGAATCGACGATCAGCTCATCCAACTGGTTTTCCACCAGGCTCATCGGCACTTCGTAAATCGAAAAGTCCTTGTCTTTTTCCTCGATTACCGCCTCGATCGGCACGTTGCAAAACAGGGCGATCTTCTCGCGGTCGTCGCGCGAGAGCGAGCGTTCCGTGCGACAGATCAAGATATCGGGCTGGATACCGATCTGCCGTAATAGCCCGACCGAATGCTGGGTCGGCTTGGTCTTCAGCTCGCCGGCCGCCTTCAAGTAGGGCACCAGAGTCAGATGGATGTACAGACAATTGCGTTTGCCCACGTCGAGCGAAAGCTGCCGGATGGCTTCCAAGAACGGCTGGCTTTCGATGTCGCCTACCGTGCCGCCGATCTCGGTAATCACCACGTCGACGTCGTCGTCGGCCAGCTTGCGAATGCAACTTTTGATTTCATTGGTAATGTGAGGAATCACTTGCACGGTCTTGCCCAAGAACTCGCCCCGCCGCTCCTTATTGATGACCGACTGGTAGATCTGGCCGGTCGTGTAGTTCGAATCGCGCGTGAGCGGGCTGTGGGTAAATCGCTCGTAGTGCCCCAGGTCGAGATCCGTCTCGCTGCCATCGTCCAGCACATAGACTTCGCCGTGCTGATAGGGGCTCATCGTGCCGGGGTCGACGTTGATATACGGGTCGAGCTTCTGCATGCGAACCCGCAAGCCGCGCTGTTCCAGCAGCATTCCGATCGACGCGCTGGTCAGTCCCTTGCCCAACGAACTTACCACGCCCCCGGTCACGAAAATGTGCTTGGTCATAAGTGCTCGCGATGAATGAATTCCTAAGCGTGCCGCAAAGTCCGACCCAAAATCAGCAACGAAGAGCACACCCTGAAAACGTCGGTCTCCACCTGAACTAAAAGATGGGGGCTATCGAGGCTCCATCCTCGGACCATGCGAGAACGAAATTTGACGCCGCGGGGAATGCTCGGGGGCGGGGCCAGGGTGGCTAAACCCTGGAACTTCATCTTAACGCTTCAGCGTGCGGCTGACAAACGCCCGGTAATCCTCGGGCGTATCGATGCCGATGGTCGGCTCGTCCACCACGCCGACGCCAATTTGAAAGCCATTTTCCAGCACCCGCAACTGCTCGAGGTTCTCGAGCATTTCCAGCGGCGTCCGTGTCAGGGCCGCCAGCCGCAACAGAAAATCGCGGCGATAGGCGTACAGCCCCACGTGCAGGTGAAACAGCGGCGGATCGGCCGCCAGAAGCTGATCGCTCCACGTGCGGGCGTGCGGAATCGGGCTGCGGCTGAAATAGAGGGCCCGGCCGCGATTGTCGAACACCACCTTGACGCACGCCGGATCGTCGAGCACCGAGCGGCTGCGGATGGGCGTGGCCAGCGTGGACATCACCATCTCGGGGTTGGCTTCGAGAAGCTCGATCACCCGATCGATCGACGAACCGGCCAATTCCGGCTCATCCCCTTGCACGTTGACCAGGATGTCGACGTCATCCAAGTGCCGCGCGATTTCGGCCACGCGGTCGGTGCCGCTGGCGCAATCGGGGCTGGTCATTCGCACTTCGCCGCCAAACAGACGGACCGCGCCGGCGATTTCTTCGTGATCGGCCGCCACGCACATTCCCGATGGTTTCTTGGCCCGTAGCGCCGCCTCATAGGTGTGCTGTAAAAGGGGCTTGCCGGTCTCGCTGAGCAGCAGCTTGCGAGGCAACCGGGTCGAGGCAAGCCGGGCCGGAATCACCACGTAGCTGGTCGAGCGAATTCGTAGCCGGGATGCTGCTTGCGACATTGCTCTAGGGACTCCTTGCCGGGTGTCATAACGCGAGCGGCTTAGCAAAGACAACTCGGTAGCCCCTAACTTTGCCTAGTTTTAGGGGCGAAGCGCTGCCAAGCCGAGCGGCCCACGGGCTTTGTATCCGATGGCTGGCGGTCGTTGAAAGAGCGGTTTTCGCCCCCAACGGTTGCCAGTCGCACTCACGACCGGCAATAACCGAACTTCAGGCTGGCGAACAAAATGTGGTACCATCAAAACAAGCGGTTGTAAGCTAAGTTTGGGGGTGCGCTTTTCGTCGCGTGCCGGCGGATTTGGTGCACCAACCCCCCTGCCCGAGCAACCGTTTGTCGAGTGCCAACGCATGTGCGGAATCGTCGGATATATCGGACCACGCGAATCGGTGCCCTTTCTGATCGAAGGACTGCGCCGGCTGGAATATCGCGGCTACGACAGCGCCGGCGTCGCCACGATCGACCACGGCCAACTGGCCGTCATTCGCCGGGCCGGCCGGCTCGACAATCTGGTGGGCGAGCTGGCCGAGCATCCGCTCCTGGGCCTGACAGGCATCGGGCACACCCGCTGGGCCACGCACGGGCCGGCCACCGACGCCAACGCCCACCCGCACATCGGCGGCGACGGCGTCCTGGCGATCGTGCATAACGGCGTCATCGAAAACTTCCGGCCAATCAAGACTCGCTTGGAAGGCGAGGGCTACCGCTTTCGCTCGGCGACCGACAGCGAGGTGATTGCACACCTGATCGCCAGTTGCCTCGAAGAACAGTTGGCTCGCGCCACGTCCGACGCCACGCTACCTGAGGGAAAGGTTTACGACGCCGTCGCTCCGCGGCATCGCCCGCTGGTCGAGGCGGTTCGCCAGGCGCTCGTGCAGTTGCAGGGCACCTATGGGCTGGCGATCGTGTTTCGTGATTATCCCGACGTCATTATTGCCGCACGGCTGGGCAGCCCACTGGTCGTCGGCGTCGGCGACGGCGAACACTTTGTCGCCAGCGACGCCTCGCCGCTGGCCGGACATACCGACCAGATCGTCTACCTGGCCGATCACCAGGTGGCCGTGATCACGGCTGACACGTTGCAAATCGTCGATCGCGATCAAGGGCAAGTTCCGCACACCGTGCGGGTGCTCGACATAGTCGTCGACGACGTGGGCCTGGACGGCTACCCGCACTACATGCTCAAGGAAATCTTCGAGCAGCCCGAATCGATTCGCAACGCCATGCGGGGCCGCCTGAGCCTGGACGAAGGCACGGCAGTGTTTGGCGGGCTGAACCTTTCACCCCAGCAGTTGCGGAGCGTGAATCGCTTTCTGCTCACGGCCTGCGGCACCAGTTGGCATGCGGCCTTGGTGGGCGAGTACCTGATCGAGGACCTGGCCCAGATTCCGGTCGAAGTGGAATACGCCAGCGAGCTGCGCTACCGCAATCCGCCGCTGGATACCAACACGCTGCTGTTCGCCATCACGCAAAGCGGCGAAACGGCCGACACGCTGGCGGCCTTGCGCGAATTGAAGCGCAAGGGACACCCCACGCTGGCGATTTGCAACGTCGTAGGCAGCTCGATCGCCCAGGCGGCCGACGGCGGAATCTATCTGCACGCCGGCCCGGAGATCGGCGTGGCCTCGACCAAAGCCTTCACGTCGCAGTGCGTCACGCTGGCCATGCTGGCGCTGTACTTTGGTCGGCTCCGCAACCTGAGCTACGACGCCGGCATTCGCATCATCGAGCGGCTGCAAGAGCTGCCCAAGCACGTCGCCCGGGCTTTGGAAACCAACGACGTCGTCAAGCAGATCGCGGCGAAGTATTGCCACTGCACGAACTTCTTGTACCTGGGGCGGCAATACAACTTTCCCACGGCGCTCGAAGGCGCGCTCAAGCTCAAGGAAATCAGCTACATCCACGCCGAGGGCTATCCGGCCGCCGAGATGAAGCACGGCCCGATCGCGCTGGTCGACGAGCACACGCCCAGCGTAGTGCTGATTCCGCACGGCTTCGTGTACGACAAGGTGATGTCGAACCTGGAAGAGATCAAGGCCCGCGGCGGTCCGGTGATCGCCGTGGTGTGCGAAGGGGACACGCGCGTCGCCGGCCTGGCCGATGACGTCATCGAAGTGCCCACGATCGAAGACTTCGTGCAGCCGATCGTCACCATCATCCCGTTGCAACTGCTGGCCTATCACATCGCCGTGCTGCGCGGTTGCGACGTCGACAAACCGCGCAATCTGGCCAAGAGCGTGACGGTCGAATAGGGCGAAACGTCGTTGCACGTTTCGCTGGATTGCGAACCATCCGTCCGCCAGTCGTCGTGTGCGCACTGGCAGTCGGTTCCCACGGCAGTTAGAATTCTAGAGGGCAAGCCTTCGCGGAGATTGGGAGTCGAATTGATGCGATATACAGTCGTTTTGGA
>JANNQN010000187.1:0-11499 GCA_031400775.1 Planctomycetia bacterium
CGATCCTGTCGCACACCAAGGAAATGCTGCCCGACGCCGAAGTGATCCTGGTCACGGGGCACGGCACGATCCCCTCGGCCGTGACGGCCATGCAGCAGGGGGCCTTCAACTACCTGCTCAAGCCGTTGGATCTGACCCAACTGCGAGCGGTGACTGAGAAGGCCTCGGCCAGCTTGCGGTTGCGGCGGCAAAACGCCGAGCTCAAGCGGCGGCTGGACGAGAAGTTTGGCTTCGAGGGCTTGATCGGCAACAGCCCGCAGATGCACGACGTGATCGACCGGCTCAAGCGGATCGCGCCGACCGACGCCAGCGTGTTGATCCAGGGCGCCACGGGCACCGGCAAGGAGCTGGTCGCGCAGGCCGTCCATCAAAACAGTCCCCGCAAGAACAAGCCCTTCGTGGCCCTCAATTGCGCGGCCTTGAGCGAGAACATCCTGGAAAGCGAGCTGTTCGGCCACGTCCGCGGCGCGTTTACCGACGCCTCGAACGACCGCATCGGCAAATTCGAGTACGCCCACGGCGGCACGCTGTTTTTGGACGAAGTCGGCGACATGCCGATGGCCACGCAGATCAAGCTGCTGCGGGTGCTGGAGAGTAGCGAGATCACGCGGGTCGGCTCGAACGAGGCGATTGCGGTGAACGTGCGGATCCTGTCGGCCACGAACCGCAATCTCGAGGAATCGATTGCCGCCGGCGCGTTTCGCAGCGATCTGTATCACCGGCTCAAGGTCATCACGATCGATCTGCCGCGGCTAGCCGAGCGGAGCCACGATATTCCGCTGTTGATCGAGCACTTCTTGAAGCAGTTCACCAAGCGGCACCACAAGAACGTGCAGAGCATGTCGGCCGCGGCCCGGCGACGATTGTTGTCGTACGACTGGCCGGGCAATGTCCGCCAGTTGCGCAACGTGATCGAGAGCATGGTCGTGGTGGATTACGACGGCGTGTTGGATCTCGACGATTTGCCCAGCGAGCTGTGCGTACCGGGCGAAGCGGCCGAAGAGGTGAGCGGCGGCAGCCTGGCGGGCCTGGTCGGCAAACCGCTGTCGGAGATCGAACGGCTGTTCATCGCCGAGACACTGGAGCAAACCGGCGGAAATCGTGAAGCGGCCGCCGAGTTGCTCGGAATCGGCCAGCGGACACTGTATCGCAAGATCAAGGAATATCGACTCTAGTTTTGAATCGAGAGACCAAGGAGTTTCTTTTCTGGGTGCCACTCTACGCCGTTAACCTTTTGCATCTCGAGATATCCGCAGATTTCGCAGATTTTCACCAGCCAAATTGAACTTCAAACGATGAGGTCATGCGAAAAGCGTTCTTTCATTCTTCATTACAAATCTGCGTCATCTGCGAAATCTGCGGATCACATTCAGGAAGGGTTAACGGCGTAGGGTGCCACTTCTGGCTTGCCCAGCAGTGTTGTTCTGAATTCAACTAGGACACTGCTGGACGAGCCAGCAGTGGCACACGAAAACGGGCTGATACCGTCTCAAGTCGATTCAATGCTTCGCATCTTTGGTTGGATCCTTCGCGATCTCTCAACACCATGAACGACATCCGCCAACTGCCGCCGAGCGTCGTCAACAAGATCGCGGCCGGCGAAGTGATCGAGCGGCCGGCTAGCGCCGTCAAGGAGTTGATGGAAAACTCGATCGACGCCGGCGCCACGCGGATCGACGTCGTGGTCGAGGAGGGGGGGCTCGAGCTGGTGCGGGTCAGCGACGATGGCTGCGGGATTCCCGCCGATCAGTTGACGTTGGCCGTGGCCAGCCATGCCACCAGCAAAATCGAAAACGCCGACGATTTGTTTCGCGTCGAGACGCTGGGTTTCCGCGGCGAGGCTCTGGCGTCGATCGCCGAAGTCAGCCGCATGATCCTGCGCAGCCGCACGCAGGCCTCCGACGCCGGCTGCCAGCTCGAAATCTCCGGCGGCCAGGCACAGCCGATCGGCCCCTGCGGCTGCCCGGTGGGCACGACCGTCGAGATCCGACAACTGTTCTACAACACGCCCGTGCGCCGCAAATTCATGCGCTCCACGCAGACCGAGATGGGCCACGTGAGCGAGGCATTCACGCGGCTGGCGCTGGCCAATCCGCAGGTGCATTGCACGCTCAAGCACAACACCCGTTCGCTCTACGATCTGCCGGCCAGCGACGATTGGCGGGGCCGGATCGCGGCCTTCTTCGGCCACGACCTGGCGGCCGACCTGATCGCGGTGTCCAGCACCAGCGACGGAGTGCGGCTGGAGGGCTTCGTCGCGGCCCCCAACCACAGCCGGGCCAACGGCCGCTTGCAGTACCTGTTTCTCAACGGACGCGCGATCCGCGACCGCTCCCTGCAACACGCCCTGGGCGAGGCCTATCGTGGGCTGCTGCTCACGGGGCGCTATCCAATCGCGTTTCTGCGGATCGCGATGCCGGCCGAGATGGTCGACGTCAACGTGCATCCGACCAAGCTGGAAGTTCGCTTTCAAGAGTCGGGCAAGCTCTACAGCCAATTGCTGGGGACACTGCGGACCAGGTTCCTCACGACCGATCTCACGGCCCGATTGCAGCCGACCTCCGAGCATGAAGCGGCCGCGGCCATCGACAGCGAGCAGGCCGACACGATGCGGCGCGAACTGGTCGATTGGGCCAAGGGGCAACTGTCCAGCTTCGACGGGCCGGAAGCCAGCGCGGCGCCGGCCATGGGTCAGACACGGTTCGACATTCGGGCTTCGCTGCCGCGAGCGCCGCTGGAGTTGAGCACGCTCGAGCGCCGCTGGGAGGCGGTTGCGCCGGAGCGGGACGAAGCGGACTCGACGGATATTGCGACTGCGGCAAACGAGCGGGGCGCGGAAGCTGTCGCGGCCGGCGCCGCCTATCGCGTCGACGGCGGCGAACACTCCGCCGGGCGCCCGGTGGCCGGTTTGCAGTTGCACAATCGCTATCTGATTGCCGAGTGCGACGACGGGATGGTGGTGATCGATCAGCATGCGCTGCACGAGCGGATTCTCTACGAGCATTTGCGCGAGAAGGTGCTGTCCGGCGCCGTCGAGTCGCAGGCGCTGTTGGTGGGCGAACCGGTCGACCTGACGCCGGCCGAAGCGGCCGCGGCGCTCGACGCCCGCGACGTGCTGGCCAGCCTGGGCGTGGCGATCGAGCCGTTCGGCGGCGACACGGTGCTGGTCTCGAGCTATCCGGCCATGCTGGCCAATTTCCGTCCGGCCGAAGTATTGCGCGATCTGGTCGATCAGTTACTTACCGGCGGCAAGAACCCGGACCGCCGCGACGTGCTGGATTCGCTGTTGCACATGATCTCGTGCAAGGCCGCGATCAAGGCCGGCGACCGGCTGAGCGGCGACGAAATCGCGGCCCTGCTCGAGCAGCGGCACCTGGCCCAGGATGCACATCACTGCCCGCACGGCAGGCCCACGGCCTTGTTTTTCAGCCGCGACGAGCTGGACAAGCAGTTCAAGCGCACCTGAGACGGGCGACTTGCCAAAATTCAGAGAATTATCCGCAGATTTCGCAGATGACACAGATTGGAAAAACGAAGTCGCGAATTATCCGCCCTTCGTTCTGCGAAATCTGTGTCATCTGCGGATAAGACTTTGGCCACCTGACGTCGCGGATGGAAGAATGGAGAACGTCACATGACGGGCGAACGCGATCCGCGAACTCACGCGATTATCGGCGCCGCGATGGAAGTTCATCGAGAACTCGGTTGCGGATTCTTGGAGGCGGTATATCAGAAGGCATTGACGGTCGAATTGAGTGCGCGGAGTATCCCGTTTCAGCGCGAGTTGACTCTGCCGGTGCGCTACAAGGGCGAATTGCTCTCCACTTTCTACCGAGCCGATTTTAAGTGTTTTGATTCCGTTTTGATCGAGGTCAAAGCGCTGCAGAGATTGTCGGGCATTGAGGAGGCTCAAGTTCTGAACTACCTGAAAGCAACTGGCAGCGAGGTTGGCCTTCTGCTGAATTTTGGTGCTCCGTCGCTGGCATGGAAAAGGCTGGTGAGTTCCGTCCATTGGTCGATCGATCCCAGTTCCTCATCTGAAAAATTCGCGGATTGATTCTTTCGACGATCCGCGGATCTACCCGGTTGGCAGAAGGCGGATGCTAATGTCTGTCTTTCGTTCTGCGAAATCTGAGTAATCTGCGGACAAAAGCACTTGGAAAATGATCCGCAGATTCCGCTGGTCCGAAGGCGTGCCGTCGGGAGCCCGCTTTCCGAATGCCTCGTTGCAGGAAAACCCATGTTTTTCTGTAATTCTCCTTGGCAAGCCTCCTCCCACAAACTACCATGCGAAGCGGTCAAGTTCCCTTCAACCGCATCATGGGCGACTGCGAAGCCGCCGACGAAACCAATCCAGGGAGAGCCGCTAATGTTCACTCGAAAGATCAGCATGCCTTGCATCGCCATCGGCGTGCTATCCGTTGCTCTCGTAACTCCGGCCTTCGGCGTCACGGTTCTCGGCAACAACTTCGACTCCAACATGTCGGTGATTTATGACTCGGTGACCGGGAATATCTTTCTGGAGAACGCTCCGCTGTCGAACCCCGCCGTCCAACAGTTCCAACTCGCCTCGGCCGGCGGCTTGCTGTTGCCGGGCAATCTGATCGTTCCCACGTTAACGCCGGCCGTCACCATCGGTTCGGCCACTTCCAATTTCATCGACATCTCCTGGTCCACCGGTAATTTTCTGGGCACCGGTTCCCTCCTGGGCAATATACTCGGCGCGGGCATCCCGCAAGCGACGCTCTTGGCCGACTTGACCATCGATTGGGCGCCGTTCAGTTCGCCGCTCACCGGTGGCGATTTGCTCTATGGCACGTTTGGAAACACGGCCGGCAATCCTGTGCTGCCAAACTCCGGCGCCAACGGGTTCTTCCGCTTCTTCAACGTCGCCTCCGGCCAATTCATGGATCCCCCGATCGCGGATGGATTCGAGTACACCATGACCAGTGCCTCGATGTTCACGAAGATTGGGTTGCCCGAGGGCTACGGCAACAACTTCACGGTGGTTGTCGGCGGCAATCCGGTCGCCACGGGGCTCAATGGCGGCGATGCCTACACATTCGTTGGGCCCGGCGTACCGTCGTTCCAACTGATTGGTCTCAATCCCGACGTCGACGCGGCCAATCCGGACGCCTTTCCGCTGTACATGGAATTCGATACCCCGACGGCCAGCTTCGACATGAATGCCATCGTGGTTCCCGAGCCGTCGACCTTCGTCCTGGCGATCCTGGGACTCGTGGGCATCGGTGTTTGGGGGCGGCGGCGGAGTCGCTGAGCTTGTCCAGCGGGCAGCGATTACTCGGCGTTTTGCGCTGGTGCCGGGCTTGCGCGCATGAACCGGCGCCCGGCGAGGCGGCGGAATCCTGATTTCAAGCGGGCCCACGACCGCCCCTCGGCGCCTCGGTGCGTCTCAACAGCCGCGGCAAATCGAGTTATACTAAACTCGGTGCACTGCTTGCGGTGCATTCGTTTGAGCACGTTCATCCCGGCGTCGTCCCCTTGGCGGACGAACCTTCCATGATTTGCGTCAGTATCGCCCGCGGCCGGCATCGGCACATGATCGCCGAGCATCGCCACCTGGTCCAACAGGGAGCTCAACTCGCCGAGCTGCGCCTGGACTATATCAACGGCGAAGTGAACTTGAAGCGGCTGCTGCTGGACCGGCCCTCGCCGGTTGTAATCACCTGCCGCCGCGAGCGTGACGGCGGCAAGTTTACCGGCAGCGAGGACCAGCGGCAGATGCTGTTGCGCAGCGCCATCGCCGAAGGAGTCGAATATGTCGATCTCGAAGACGACGTGGCCGGCATCATCGGTCGCTACGGCAAGACCAAGCGCATCATCAGTCTGCACGACTACCGCAAGACTCCCGACGATCTGGCCGACATCCACGCCCGGCTGGCCTCGCACGACGCCGACATCATCAAGATTGCCACCACGGCCAACCAGCCGCACGATAATCTGCGAATGTTGCAGTTGGTGCGCGATTCGAAGGTGCCCACGGTCGGCATCTGCATGGGCGACATTGGCACGCCGTCGAGAATCCTGGCGGGCCGGTTTGGGGCGCCGTTCACGTTCGCCACGTTTCACCACGAGCGCACGCTTGCGCCGGGGCAACTAAGCTACCAGCAGATGACCGAGATCTTTCATTACGATCGCATCGACGCAAACACAGTGGTCTATGGCGTCGTGGGAGATCCAATCGGCCACAGCCTCAGTCCAATGGTCCACAATGCGGCGTTTCGCCGTCTGGACATCAACGCGGTCTACCTGCCGTTCCGCGTGCCGCGCGAGCACTTGTCGCAGTTTTTGGAAGACGCGCCGGCGCTCGGCATCAAGGGCTTGAGCGTCACGATTCCGCACAAGGAAGCCGTACTCAAGAAACTGACAGGCATGGACGACAGCATGAGCGGCATCGCGGCCGCTAACACGCTGTTGTTCGAGGACGGCAAGATCATCGGCCACAACACCGACCACCAGGCGGCGCTCGACAGCCTGGAGCTGGCGCTCACCGAGCATCACGGCCGCAAGGCGGCGCTCGACAACCAGACGGCGCTGGTGCTGGGCGCGGGCGGCGCCGCCAAGGCGATCGCCTATGGACTCAAGCGGATGGGGGCCACGGTGGTGGTCGCCGGCCGCACGCCGCAACGGGCCCAGCAACTGGCCGACTCGCTCAAGTGCAAGACGGTCGATTGGGCCAACCGCTACTCGGTTCAGCCCGACATCCTCGTCAATTGCACACCAGTGGGCATGCACCCAAACGTCGACGCCACGCCCTACGACAAGCATCACCTGCGGCCCTCGATGGTCGTGTTCGATACGGTGTACAACCCCGAGAATACGCTGTTGCTCAAGGACGCGCGCAGCCAAAGCTGCACGGTCGTGACCGGCGTGGAGATGTTCGTCCGCCAGGCCTGCCTGCAATTCAAGGAGTTCACGTCGCAAGAGGCCCCCAGCGACCTGATGCGCGACGTCTTGAAACGGGCGATCGGCCCGGCCAAATACTAGAGACCGCTCTCAGTGGGTGGCACTTGCAGTGCGCCCACTAACCCGACGCGCGAGCGAGGGCGCGTACGAAAGAACCCTCGCTCGCGCGTCGGGTTAGTGTGCAGACGAAGTCGATAACATGGCCACACCAGCATGAATCTCGTCCTGATCGGATACCGCGGCACGGGCAAGAGCACGGTCGCCCGGCTGATTGCCGAGCGGCTCAATTGGCCTTGGTTCGACGCCGACGTGGAAATCGAATCGCGGGCCGGTAAATCGATCGCGCAGATTTTCGCCGACGACGGAGAAGGGGCCTTTCGCGATTGGGAGAGCCGGGTCGTCGCCGATCTGGCTGCCCGCGAGAACGCAATTCTGGCCCTGGGCGGCGGAGCGATCGTGCGGCCCGAGAACCGCGCAGCGATCCTGCGGCAGGGGCGCGTGGTATGGCTCACGGCCTCGCCGGAAACCTTGTGGCGGCGGATCGAGCACGACCACGCGACCGCCGAGCGCCGTCCCAATCTGACCGCCGCGGGCGGAATAACCGAGATCATCGCTACGCTCGACGCGCGGCGCGATGTTTATCGCCAGTGCGCCCATCATGAGGTCGATACTCAAGGAAGGACGCCCGCCGAAGTGGCGGACGCGATCCTTGCTGAAATGAAGCTGCGCTAGCAGTTTGCTAGGACGAATCGCAACCTCCGGTCTTGGACACGATATTGGCCATTCCGCTCGCCATCAGGCTCTTCGGTTTTTTCCTGCTGGGCGTGGCCGTGGCCGCCGCGCTCAACCTGGCCGTCTATCGCCTGGCTTGGGCACAGCGCTCGATCAGTCCCTGGTCAAAGCCCCCGGCCGGCGCTCCGAGAAGACTCGCCGCCGATCGGATTCCCATTTTCGGTTGGCGGGGGCTGGCGCGCGAGAGTGCCCTGCACGGCCGGGGTTTCTGGATCCGGCCGCTAGTGGTCGAATTACTTACCGGCTGCCTGTTTGCCGGACTGTATTACTGGGAAGCGCAAATGCAGGCGCTCTATCCCATTTTTCGTTCCGGAGTAGCGGCCGTGCCTGCGCTGGCCGCGGGCGATTTGCCGGCCGTGATCCACGCCCAACTGTTTGCCCACCTGGTACTTTTCTCGCTCATGATCGCCGCCTCGCTGATCGATCTGGACGAACAGACGATACCCGACGCGATCACGATTCCCGGCACTTTGGCGGCGCTAGTCGTAGCTGCCGCGCTGCCTTGGTCGCTGTTGCCGGCCGAAACGTGGCAGATGGCAGCAGGGCCGTCGATCGAGTTTCTCACGTTCACCTCGCCGGCGGCGTGGCCCGAGTGGCTGGATCGCGCGCCACGGTTGGGGCCACTTGCCATCGGCCTGGCCTGTTGGACGCTGTGGTGCGGCGGGATTTTGCCCAGGCGCTGGAACACGCGGCACGGCTGGCAGACTGCCTTCCGCGTGTTCGTGCATCGACTGCGAGCTGAGCGGCTGAGCTATATCGTGGCGGTCGGTTGGCTGCTGGGCGCCATGGCGATTGCGCTGGTCGCTGCGCTGGGGTCGACGGCATCCTGGGCGGCGCTGTTGACGGCGCTCGTCGGCATTGCCGCCGGCGGCGGAATGATTTGGATCGTGCGCGTGATCGGCGCCGCCACGCTCAAGCGCGAGGCGATGGGCTTTGGCGACGTGATGCTGATGTCCCTGATCGGCGCGTTCATCGGTTGGCAGGGGGCCCTGATCGTGTTTTTTCTCGCGCCGTTTTTGGGACTGGTCAACGGCGTACTGCAATGGACGTTGCACCGCGAACCAGAGATTCCCTACGGACCGTACCTTTGCCTGGCGACGTTTTTCGTGATCCTCAAATGGCCCTGGTTGTGGGATCGCGGATATGACCTGTTCGCGCTGGGTTGGCTGCTGCCGGCGCTATTGGGAGTTTGCTTCGTGTTGATGGGGCTCATGCTGTGGAGCTACCGCACCCTGCGCGAGAGAGCGGCACCGCGGGCTTGAATCGGGCGACACGTTCGGCGGCGGCCGCCATTTCGCGGGCTAGACTTGTTTAGGGCCGTGGGTTCGAGTTCCTAAAATCGGCAAACAGCATGCTCGGCGATTTTTTCAGTCACACGCTCAACGATCCGTTTGGCGCCGACAATGCCGCCTTGCGCCGCGGGCGCTATGGCATTATCGAGATTTCGCTCGGTCAATTGGTGGCCATCCATTTGCGCCCCTGGCCGCGGATCGTTTCGACTCTCGAGACCGACTGGCTGGGCCGGAGGTGGCACGAACGACGCGCGGGCGATCGCTGTCTCGTCTATTACAACCAGCCGCGACGGCACTCGAATTTTCTGGCCCTCAAATATGTCGTCTCGCAGCGCGACTGCACGCTGGCGACGTTTCGCCGAGCGCTCATGGCGCTGGATGAAGTGGCCCGCATCAAGCGGAGCGACGCGATTTTGTGCGACGCCTGGAACGAGCGGATCTCGGATCGGCTGCTGGCGCGCGAGGGCTGGGAGCGGCACAAGCCCGACCGCTGGCACCGGAATTACATCAAGCGATTCTATGGCGATTATCCGCAGACAGACTTAAACGCTGCCGCCATTTTGCATGAAGCCCTCCCGTCCGCCACCGAGTGCTAGCGGGGGCTAACGAAGGCAGATGGCCACCGAGGTCACCGAGGTTAAAAGGACACGCTCTCTCGGTGCTCTCGGTGGCTACTCTTAAACTGGTCTTGTGGCGACTAAGGCACATCGATACCATCCCGGCCCTTGTCAGAGTTTGCGCCCCGGTTCCACGCGCAGGAGCGACCGGGCGCAGTGCCGCGCGGGCTAGTTCGTGTGCCAGATTCGTGGCGCTGGAATAGGCCGCGTACCCGTCGAACATGGACGTTCGTTCCGAGTTTCAGGAGATGCTGCATGCGAGTCGTCGCACTGGCGGGCTCGCTGGGATTGCTGTGGCTGCCAATCTTGGCCGGCTGTGCTAACAATCCGTACGCTCTGCAGACTCAGAACCAGGCCCTGCAAACGCAGCAAGCCACTCTCGCGCAGCGCAACCAAGAATTGCAAAGCCGCGCCAGCACCCTCGACCGCGACAACCAGGAACTGGAAACCTTGCTGGCTCAAACCCGCCAGCAGGGCAAGGTGCTGGAAGATCACGTGGCGGCGTTACGCGACCAACTGGCCACGGCCACGACACAGTTGGCGCAGGTCCGCGACGAAAAACACCTGACCGAAAAACAGACCGAGGCCTTGATGGCCTCGACGCGGCGCCGCGCCGGCGCGCAGATCACGGCCAACAACAGCCTGCAACGCAACCTGCCGCCGTTGAACTTAAGCGGTATCGACGTGCGGGCCGACGGCGACGTCGTGCGGGTCGAGTTGCCCGCCGCGCGATTATTTCAGCCGGGCTCCACGATGTTGCAACCCGTGGCCGGGCCGCTGTTGGATGCCGTGGCGGCGGAACTCGCCAGGGCTTATCCCGATCAGCAGATTGGCGTCGAAGGGCACACCGACGGCGACCTGGTCCGATCGGGCATGGGCGACAATCAACAGATCTCGATCGCGCGGGCGACGGCCGTCTATCAGCACCTGGCCGCGCGAGGCACGCTCGCCGCCAACCGGATGTTCGTCGTCGGTCACGGCAGCAACCACCCCGTGGTTTCCAATGCCACGGCGGCCGGCAAAGCGCGCAACAGCCGCGTGGAACTGGTCGTCTATCCGGAAAAGGTCGGCGCCGCGCGATAGCTGCGAACGGTTCGATCGCCGGGTATAATGACCCATCGGTATACTGGCTACCGGGCGAACCTGCCCGGACGACGCCTTGTCCGCTCTCGTGCCGCCCGCAATTTTCCTTCCCTCCGAGCGCTGTAGTGGCCCATGATCGCGATCATCGACTACCAGATGGGCAACCTGCGCAGCGTTCAAAAGGGATTCGAGAAAGTCGGGCACGAGGCGACGATTACCTGCGACCCGGCCGTGTTGGCGCGTGCCGATAAGGTCGTGTTGCCCGGCGTGGGCGCCTTTGGCGATGCCATGGACGAGCTCAAGCGGCGCTACCTGGTCGAGCCGATTCGCCAGGCGGTTGACTCGGGCAAGCCATTTCTGGGCGTGTGCCTGGGTTTGCAATTGCTGTTCGACGTGGGCTACGAGAACGGCCGCCACGAAGGACTGGGGATCGTGCCGGGCGAGGTGGTGCGATTCGAGTTGCCCAGCGAATATAAAGTTCCGCACATGGGTTGGAACCAGCTTTCGATCCTGCGGCCTTCGCCGCTGTTGGCTGGGCTCGAAAGCGGCGTGTATTGCTACTTCGTGCATTCGTACTACGTCGTGCCGCAAGACCGCGCGGTGATTGCCGCCGAAGCCAGCTACTCGTCGCCGTTTTGCGCAGCGATCTGGCGCGACAATCTTTTCGCCACGCAGTTCCATCCCGAAAAGAGCCAACGGGACGGGTTGCGGATGCTTAAGAATTTTGCCGAGATGTAAGTCGCGCGCAGACGGAGAGCGCGGCCATGGTGTCGGTTTGATTTTTTGCC
>JANNQN010000188.1:0-6570 GCA_031400775.1 Planctomycetia bacterium
GGATAAGGCACCACGTAAGCGAGCAAGCGCCGTAGCAATTGCTCCTTAAGGGGGCGTTGACCCGTTTCCTCGATGTGGGTGCGCCCGGGCCGGTCCTTGACGTAGGTGATCAACGACCGGCACGGCGAATGCGCCAGCTCAGGCAGACGATTGTCAACCGCCGCGCAGATCGCTTCGACGATCGACAGATTCGTCCGCTCGCAATTGCCGCCCACGTTGTAGGTCTCGCCCGGCTTTCCCGACTCCAGCACGCGGCGAATCGCGCTACAGTGATCGTCGACGAACAGCCAGTCGCGCACCTGCTGGCCGTCGCCATAGACCGGCAGCGGTTTGCCGTCGATGGCGTTGAGAATCATCAGCGGAATCAATTTCTCGGGGAATTGGAACGGGCCATAGTTGTTCGAGCAGTTCGTCACCAGCGTAGGCAAGCCGAACGTATGGTGATACGCGCGCACGAAGTGGTCGAAGGCGGCCTTCGAGGCGGAGTACGGAGAGTTCGGCGAGTAGGCGGTCGTTTCCGAAAACGCTCCCGCGGGGCCGAGCGAACCGAACACTTCGTCGGTCGATACCTGCAAAAAGCGAAACTTGCGGGCTTGCGGTTCGTCCAGCCGCTCCCAATATCCTCGCACCGCTTCCAACAGCCGAAAGCTGCTGACGACGTTGGTCTCCAGAAACTCGGCCGGGCCGTCGATCGATCGGTCGACGTGCGACTCGGCCGCGAAGTTGATGATCGCCCGCGGGCGATGTTCTTCGAGAAGCCGGGCAACCAACAGGCTGTCGCCGATATCGCCTCGGACAAAGTGGTGCCGACGGTCGTGCGCGACCGCGTCCAGCGAATCCAAGTTGCCCGCGTACGTCAGCTTGTCGAGGTTGACGATCGCGCCCTGTTCCTCGGCCAACCACTGGCGCACGAAGCAACTGCCGATAAAGCCGGCGCCGCCGGTAACCAGGATTGTATTCATGCGGTTCCTTTCAGCGCCCGGCACGGGGCTGAACTTGTTTCGAGATGCTAACGAACGCTACGGAATAAATGACTGCGCTGAGAGGTGGCAGAATTATCGGAAGAAATCGACCGGGGAATTGAGACAAGTTTTGCCGCTTCCGTAAGCCGTTACGGCACGCCAGCCCGCGCTGGCGCCAGCAATGCTGGCAACACTCGACGGGGGCAAACTCGGCCTTATCTTGCGGCATCGCGTCGAGTGGTCGTTGCCCGTTGGTCGATAAATCCGATCGGGAAGGATTAGCCGGCGCGGCGTCGACGCCAGCGCTGGCCGCGGACTTCGCCGCCACAGTCACGAAGGGTAATCGCCATGAACACGCAGGAAGCTAGCAACTGGCGGAGCCGATGCGGCGCGGCATGGTGCGCGTGCGGGCGGCGGGCGGAAAAATCGCCGCTGGGATTTGCACTGCTGGCCGTGCTGCTTCTGCAATCGATCGTGCTGGTCGTGTTTCAGCCCAGCTACGAGACGAACGACGACGTGTTTATGACCATGATCGCCTCGGGGCAGGGCTTTTGCCCGGCGCCGGACGAGCATTTGCTGTTCACGAACGTCATCGTCGGCCAGGCGCTCAAGCGGTTATACACTGCCTGGCCAGGCATTCCCTGGTACGGCTGCTACCTGTTGACGATCCACTACCTGGCGCAAGTGGCCGTGTTGTATTGCGCCCTGACCGCCGATGCGGCATCGCGGTCCACTCGCTTGCGGCTCACGCTGTACCTGATCTATTTCGCGATCGTCGAGCTGCCAATGCTGAATGCTCTGCAGTTCACGGCGACGGCATTTCTGGCCGCGCAAGCCGGGCTGTTCCTGCTGTGGCTGGCCGCGCGCCGACGTCACGCTCAGCCGCAGGCATCCATCGTCGGACCGATCTCGGCCGGAGCTGCCTTGTTGCTCGTGGCCGGACTGGTGCGCCTGGAGAGTCTGCTCATGGCGCTGCTGGTCACGGCGCCGCTGGGGTTGACGTTGGCGCGACAACCTTGGCGCCGCACGCTGCTGCCCAGCGCCGGAGCCGCGGCGCTGGCGGCTATGTTGATCCTGCTGGCAACCGCCTACGACCGGCGGGCGTATGAACAGGACCCGCGCTGGAGCGATTTTTTTGGCTACAACGAGCTGCGGGTGAAGTTCAACGACTACCAATGGACCTCGTACACGCCGCAAACGGCCGGAGTGTTTGCGGCGGTCCATTGGAGCAAGAACGACCACGAGATGATCACCCGCTGGTTCTTCGACGATCCGGCTGTGTACAGCGAGGCGAATCTGCGGGCGATCGTAACCGCATATCCCTGGAAGTCTTCCCGGCTGACGCTGGGCTATGGATGGCAGGCGTTTCGCAAAATGTTCGGCGATCGCTCGGTTTGCGCCGTTCTGCTGGTGCTGCCGTTTTTTCTCGTCAGCGGCGATCGCGATCGCCGGGCGCGGTGGGCGGTTCTAGGCTGTGCCGGGATGGCCTTTGCTCTGGTCGCGTTTTTGACCTGGAACAACAAACTGTTGCCGCCGCGGATTTACTTTCCGCTGTTGTCGTTTCCCTTGGCCGCGGCGCTCTTGTTTCCAGCCAGGATCGCAGCAACAAGAACGTCTGCGAGCACAGTCCCGAATTTGCTTGGCTTGATGGCATTGCTCCGCGAGTTGGCCGTTTGGAACACGCAATCGCGCGGGACCCGCGTGGTCGTGGTGATGCTGATCGTGGGCCTCGCCGTGGGCTCCTATCGCCAGGTCCGGCGGAGCGTGCGAGTTCACCGTGAGCGGCACGCGCTCGCGGCTTTTCTCGACGAGCAGCGGCCCTTCGGTCGCAACCTGGTCGTCTGCTGGGGCCCGGCACTGCCTTTTGAGTTCTTGTCGCCGCTAGACAATTTGTCGGCGTGGTCGGGCCTGCCGCTGGTGAATCTGGTGTGGACGCAGCGCACGCCCTGGCAGGCAGCCACTAAAGCGAGGTTCGAGATATCGAACCTGCCGCAAGCGATCTACCAGCGCGACGACGTAGTGCTGGTCGCCAACCGCGCCGACCTTGCCCTCTACGAGACCTTCGCCAAAGAGCACTTTGGCGCGGACGTCGAGTTCGTTCCCTCGCGCCCGGCCACGGATCGCTTCGTCGCCGGCCGTTTCCGCCAGCCCATGGGTTCTAGCGATGATGCCTCCGCCGGCGTCGCCCGAAGCCGTGCGGGTGCGACGGAGCGATGACGGCTCGTCCTAGCCGTGGGCCGCCGGCGAGGCAGACGTTGTCGACGCGGGCTCATTGACCGCGCCGACTTCAACTTGAAATTTTCCCAGTCCCACGCGAACGGCCTGAGTGCCGCTCAGCGCCATTCGCGTTGCTTCGCCATCGCTACGGGCCTCGAGAACGGTCTTGATGTCGGCCGCGGACATGCCGCGATTCAGCATGTCATGCTTGAGCGAGGCGTCGATCTCGGATTGGTGGGACTGCCGAAGGTGGTCCATAATGAAGACGATCGCCACGCAGGCCACGGTTACGCCGCTGGCCAGCGCGCACGCAGTCAGCCACGGATTGTCGACAAATAGTTGGAGCATGGACTTTCTCCTAGACCGCAGGTAATCGGCTTGCCCTCTAGCTTATACGGTATTCGCCGGGCCAGCCAGAATATTGGACCCGGGAGATAGACAGTTGATTCCGCCGACCCCGTCGCCCCTAACCCGATTGCGGGGCAAGTGAGCCGGCTACGTGGGCAACTTCGGCCCTGACTCGTTTCAAGCGTGCCGCCGGCCGCCGCTCGCCTCTAAAACCGGCCATCTGGCCGGCTTGGGGGTCAATTGTGTCGTAGGCTTTATGCGTATTAACCTGTTCACGGAGCCCACGCATGAGCCGAGCCTACTTCTGCCGGTGCGTCGCAGCCGCGGCATTGCTGTTCACTTGCCTTCCGGCGATCGCGCAAGAATCGTACACGCCACTGCCTGGTTGGGATCGACAACTGTTCCCGTCCTATCTGGTGGCAACAGCGACAGTTCGCTTGCCACCGGAGGACGAGGTTAATGACGAGGAAGATTCCGAGACCAAGGTTCTTGGCGACCGGCAGGGCGTGCTGGGTGTCGAGCTGACATCACCCGGCGCGGATACCACCGTGACCGTGACTGTCGAGGCAAATGCGATTCTGGAGGAGAGCACGTTCGAGGGCATGCTGGATGAAGAAGGTGTCTCCTATCGTATTTTCCCCACCATCCGTTACAAGTACGACGTGCTGGCGAAGAACAAGCAGTCGATGCCCATCGAAGTGACATTCAACGTTACGGTGGGGGATGAGGAACTGGAAAAGCAAACCGAGATGCTGACGCTCCGCTCGGTCAACGATTGTCCGTATGCTGTGACCGGCACCGACGGCGAGGTGACAGACATCTCGTTCATGTTCGCGGCGTATGTCAACGAGCAGCATCCCTTTGTCGACAAACTGCTGCGCGAAGCGCTCAATCAGGGAGTCGTTGATTCCTTCACCGGCTATCAGTCAGGCGACGTGGACGATGTCTATCGTCAGGTCTATGCCCTTTGGAATGCGCTCAGCGAGCGTGACGTTCGCTATAGCAATATCACGACGTCGGCCGCGACCACGAACTCGGTATCGAGCCAACACGTTCGGTTGATCGACGAATCGATCAACAACGGACAAGCCAACTGTGTCGACGGCAGCGTGCTCTTGGCCTCGCTTCTGCGCAAGATCGATATCGAGCCTTGCCTCGTCTATGTGCCGGGCCATTGCTATCTGGCTTTTTACCTCGACTCGGAGAGGACTCAGCTTGTCGGGTTGGAAACCACACTCATCAGCGGCGCGGGCGATGACACCGCACGCGACCTTCCGAATGTCGAAGATGTTGTCGACGCCCAGTGGCGGGAGAAGGACTCGTGGGCCACCTTCTGCGCGGCCGTGGCGATGGGCAACGAAGACCTTGCCAAGAACAAGGACAAGTTCGACAAGGACGATGCGGATTACCAGGTCGTCTCAATCGCCGCCGCGCGCCAGATGGGCATTCTTCCGATCGCCTTCGACTCGGCGAGCAAATTTGAGCCCGTGGCGACGGACAAAGAATAGGTCGTCCGCGCTGCCTCGACTTTTGCAGGTGCCAGCGAACAACCGCTGACCAGCAATGGCTGGTCAGTGCCCTCGCCCCGCCGACGGCAACGCTGAGATTTAGCTACGCCCGGCAGGAGTCGAACTTGCAACCTGCAGATTCGAAGTTACACCAGACAGTTGGGTAATGTCGAAAAACACGGCCTTTCTAAAGTTTGTCGACTATCTGAACCACGAACAAACCCTGGTGCGGGTTGTTAACGGTTGTCATCAATCGTCCCCGTCCGTTCCCCATGGAGCTTTGATCGTCGTCAAATGGTTCATTTCTGCGCTTGATGTGACGAGTGCGTTTATTTTTTTGTCCGTGAAGTCTAGCCGCTTCAGCACAGAAATCTTCAGAACAGCAGCGAGCCGTTCTGTTAGCCATAACAAGTTTGAACCACGAACTACACTCGTTCGCTGATCCCCTCTTTGATTCACATATTCCATCGTCGTGAATAGAGCCTCAATGAACCTTTCCTCTGTCGTGCCAACGATGTCTTTGACTAATCCCCAACGGTCTTTGATGAACTGAGCGAAAAGCGTCGGCATTGCGAGTTGCACAGCCGAAGGCAGAGTAAACGCAGCGTGCGGTGTGTTAGAAAGTGGCGATTCCTTCAGAAAAGCAGCTCGCAGCTTCTCAAATGGGCGCATCAGCTTGTTGTCAGTCGTTTCCTCGCGTACCAGGCATTCCGCCGCGAGCATTTGAAACAGGAAGCGTGTCTCGACAAAACCATGCTTTTCGTAGCCGTAAGAGAAAAACACGCTGCAAAAGTCGGGATGATCTTTTGTGAACGTAAACCATGATTTTAAGAACGGCTCGAAGCCGCCGGGTACATCGCCAAGTGTGAAAAGCGGATCAACGGATTTTGCTTTGGTCTTTGTAGATGGAGAATACAACCAGTCGAATCGAGCAGTATTGCCATCTTCGTCGGCTTTTGCGAATAGCCTGTATCGGTCCAGCTTCGCGGTATTTTCGGACGCAAACGCCATCAATCGGGACAGCGGCGCGACAAATCTGGAGTGTATATCTTCGGCGGTTGCATCGCCAACATCGTCAACAAAGAATGCCGGGTTCTCTTGGATCAATACCGACCGTGGCGCAATGCTCTCGTTTGCCGAGAAATCGAAAGCGGTCGATATCCGGACTCCGTCAAGATGGCAGTAAAGTCTTTCCGGCTTCTGCCAGCTGGCACCTACGTTGTTCGGATTACTGAATGCGTCAACCTTCAATCCTGTATAGTTAAGCCATGAAGGTAGCGTCGAAAAATAAACCGCAGCTTCATTAAACGGCATTGCCTTTGATTGAACAAAGTCGCTGCCTGCAAAGCCGTGGTTTGCGTGGATGGTTTCAAGAGATATGCCCGGCATTCCAACGCGAAAAGTCGTTGCAAAGCAGCCACGGCAATCGCATCTTAATTTGCGACGAAACCCAGGAGAATTCGTTCCAGGGTGTTGGTATTGAGGCATGCGCGGTAGCGTTTGCCGCGGATGTTGTCTTTGATGGAAGTGTCCGC
>JANNQN010000189.1:0-4658 GCA_031400775.1 Planctomycetia bacterium
CGCGGGCCGGGTGCGAAGCCGGAATGTTGAGCGCCTCGAAGTTGTGCCACTCGTCTTCGATCTCGGGGCCCGTGGCCACGGTGAAGCCCAGCCGGCCCATGATGTCCTTCAGCTCGTCGATCGTCTGCGACAGCGGATGCAAATGGCCCAAGCGCGGGCGCGGACCGGGCAGGGTGCGATCGAATGGCTCGATCGAACCGGAGCTCGCCGCGCCCGAGGCGATCCGCTCCTGGGCGGCGGCCTGCGCCGCTTCGATGGCGGTCTTCACTTCGTTGAAACGTTTGCCGGCAGCCGGTTTGTCGGCCGTTGGCACCGAGCCGAGTTCCTTTTGCATCGTCTTGAGCCGGCCGCTCTTGGCGCCCAGGAACTCAACGCGGGCCGCTTCGAGCGCAGTCGCATCGGTCGCGGCCGCCAGCGCGCTTTCGGCGGCGCCTTGCAGCGAGTCGAGCTGGGCGATGAATTCGGCGAGGGCCATGGAGTCGCGGCGCGGCGTGAGACGAAAGTTGTTGCCTACCAAAAAACAGGAGAGGCGAGCAAAACGAGTAAGCCGCGCCTCTCCTTGTGAATGTCAACGCCTTCGATCGAAGGCGGCTTGGATTCTCAGGCGGCCAGCACCTCTTTGACCCGGGCCACGACGGAATCGAACCCGGCCGGATCCTGAATCGCCATTTCCGAGAGCGACTTGCGGTCCAAGCCCAGGTTGGCCTTGTCGAGGCCGTGGATAAACTCGCTGTATCGCAGGCCGCGCTCGCGGCAAGCCGCATTGATGCGGATGATCCACAACTTGCGGAACTCGCGCTTTCGCACGCGGCGATCGCGAAAAGCATAGACGCCCGCGCGAACCAGAGTTTCTTTGGCCGTGCGGTACAGTCCGCCACGTCCGCCGCGATAACCTTTGACCTTCTTGAATAGCCGGCGCTTGGCCTTGGCGCGCGCTGCGCCTTTGGTAGTCCTCATCGATCGATACCTTCCACAATCTGTCGCACGTCAAGGCCCCCGCCCAAGAAGTCTGGGCAAGCGTTGTACCGCCCGCGCGCGTCTGTCGGTCGAGCCACCCCGTGGGGCGGCGACCTGTCTTTAGTAGCTGTTGCCAGCCAACACTTCGGTGATCTGCTTGGTGAACTCGCTGGACAACACCTTGGTGCCGCGCAGCTTGCGTTTGCGCTTGTGGGCCATCCGCGCGGCCAAGTGGCTCGTGCCGGCCTGGCGATGCTTGACTTTGCCTGTGGCGGTCAGGCGGAAGCGCTTCTTGACGCCCTTGTGAGTCTTCTGTTTTGGCATGGTCGGTGGTCGGCGCTTAGTTCTGGTGAATCGGTCCTAAGAGACTGCGGACAAAACGTCCCGGGAGAAGGGGACAGTCCCATTTTTCTCCCCTACCATCCTACGGACGGTACCCGCCGAAAAATCGGGACAGTCCCCGACGTTTTGTCGCCAAGCTCTAAATCTGAACCCGTCATTATAGGGCCCGATAGGAATAGCGAAAGGGTATTTTTGCCCCGAAAGGAGCGCCTTTTCGGGCCCCGGACCAGCGGGGTCGCGGAGAGCTTCGCCTACCACTGATAACTGACGCCGCCGGAGCCGACGTGGAATACCTGTTGGCTGTTGACCTGGGCGTCGTAGTTTCCATACAGGCTCCAACCGTCGGGCCTGTCCCACCGCAATCCGGCCCCCAGCAGGGCCCAGTCGCGACCCAGGTTCAACCCTTTCACCGCGAAGCTGCCGCCGCCAATGGGGGCGAAGAACGAATTCACCACCGACGTTGTCTCGAGGAACTCGTGCAACCAGATCGCCCGCACCTCGGGCAGCAACCGACCGTGGATGCCCGACAGTCCCCCCAGTTGCAGTCTGCCGCCGAGCTGGCTGCGGAGCGAGTTGGCGTCGAGACCGGCCACGTTCAGATTCAGCGAATCGGCGCCTGTCTCAATAAACCCGTTCTGTCGCAGATAGATGTACTGCAAGGCGGCGAAGGGTTGCAGGGTCGAGCCGCCGGCTTGGAACTTCACACCGCGCTCCAGATACCCATAGCCTTGCCAGCCGCTGAAGCTGCCGCTGGCCACACGGTCGATTCCGTCGAATTGCAACAGGCGGCGCGAGTCGTAGCCGCTGAATTGCAACCCGCCGATCAAACTGTAGTAGTTGAATCCGTCGTCGTGGTAATTGTAGGCGCCGAACTGGCCGCTCTGGATCGATCCTCGCTGATACGCGGGCGTTATATGGAGTTGCGTTCCCAGGTATCCGCCAAAGAATCCGAATCGTTCGTTGTTCGCCAGCTCTCGCTCGATGCCCAGCATCGTGCCGCCCATATCGTAGCCGAGGCCCTTGGCGTTGCCGTCAGTCCGCGCCTTGCCGCCCAAGCCGAGCCCAAAGCCCCAACCGGTCCAGGCGTCTGAGGGTCGCTGCTGGACGATGGCAATGACCGGCGGAGCATTGCGGGTCGGCGAGTAGCTGGCCAGGACGATCGGCGACCGAGCGGCGGGTTGGGCCGACGCGAGAATCGGACTGTCGTCACTCTCGCTTAGCGTGCCGTAGCGAATTCGTTGGCTCAGTTGCGCCAGCACGAGGGTCGTCTGCTGCAGCTCGATCTGGGCAAAACTACCATAGATTTCGCCGTCCATCTGGTTGAACGCGGCGCGTTGCTGGTCGTCGCTCAACGAGCTGAGACCTGTCAACACGGTTTGTAGATCGCCGGTCGCGCTGGTCGAGATTTCATCCAGGTAGGTGGCGACGGCCAGTTCGTTGAAAGTCTCGGCGATGGCTGCGAAGTTGGTCTGGTCGAACGTCAGCGTGAAATACGCGCTGCCGCTGGTATAACCCAATACGGCATGTAGAAGCGGGATATTATCGGTGGCGCCGTCGAAAGCGCCGCTGACGCCGGCGGTCGACGTGAGAAACGTATACCGCGTTCCTGCAAGGTAGCTTCCCGGCGCGGCGTCCACGTTGACCGTGCCGCCGCCCAGCGTCGTTGTGCCACCCACGCTTCCCAGGTCGTTGTTCACCCCGGGCGTTGTGCCGAGGTTGTCGATTTCAACGTCCATCGCGCTGCCAGCCGCCTGCGAGTAGTTGCTGCCGACCGTGAGCGTGCCGATCGAGTTGCCGGCAGCAACCGTCCCTTGATTGGTCACGTCTCCCCCGATCGTGCCGATACCACCGAGCGTGCCGTTCGGATTGACCAGCACGCTTCTCGACAGGCTGCCGTCCACGGCCAGGCGGCCTTCGTCGATCGTCGTAATGCCTGTGTAGGTGTTCGCAGCGGAGATGGACAGCGTGCCGGCGCCGATCTTGGTCAGGCTGCCCGAGCCGCTCATCACTCCGGAGTACGTCCCATCGGTGGTCTGGTCGAACGTGACGTTCGCGCTGTTGGTGATGTTGCGCTGCAGGCTTGTGGTGTCGCCTTGCAAGACGCCGGCCGAGACGGTCGTGCCGCCGCTATACGTGTTCGCGCCCGACAGGATGACGGTTCCGGTGCCGAGCTTGAACAGAGACCCAGTGCCGCTGATGATTCCGGCGTAGGTGCCGGTGGCGGATTGATTGAAGGTGACCCGGGCGTTGTCCTGAATGTTGCCTTGCAGGCTGGTGGTGTCGCCTTGCAGGATGCCGGCCGAGACGGTCGTTCCGCCCGTGTAGGTATTGGCGCCCGAGAGCGTGAGCGTGTTGGAGCCGATCTTGGTCAGGCTGCCGCTGCCGCTGAGGATCCCGGCGTATGTGCCGGCTGACGTTTGATTGAACGTGACGTTAGCGTTGTCGAGGATGTTGCCCTGCAGGCTGGTCGTGTTGCCTTGCAGGGTTCCGGCCGAGACGGTCGTGCCACCGCTATACGTATTGGCGCCAGAGAGGGTCAACGTTCCGGCGCCGGTCTTGAGCAAGCTGCCGGTGCCGCTCATGATGCCGGTATAGGTCCCGGCGGCGCTTTGATCGAACGTGACGTTGGCGTTGTTCACGATATTGCGTTGCAGGCTGGTGGTGTTGCCCTGCAGCACGCCCGCCGAAACCGTCGTGCCGCCGCTGTAGGTGTTAGCGCCCGACAGGATCAGCGTGCCGGCGCCGGTCTTGGTCAGGCTGCCCGCGCCGCTCATCACGCCGGAGTAGGTCCCGGTGGTGCTCTGATCGAATGTGACGTTCGCGCTATTGGCGATATTGCGTTGCAGGCTGGTGGAGTCACCAAGTAAGATGCCGGCCGAGACCGTCGTGCCGCCGCTGTACGTGTTCGCGCCCGAGAGGGTTAGCGTGCCGGCGCCGGTCTTGGTCAGGCTGCCCGTGCCGCTGATCACGTCGGAGAAAGTGCCGGCGGCGGCCTGATTGAAGGTCACGTTCGCGTTGTCGACGATGTCGCCTTGCAGGCTGGTCGTGTTGCCTTGCAGGATCCCGGCCGAGACGGTCGTTCCGCCCGTGTACGTATTGGCGCCCGAGAGTGTGAGCGTGCTGGAGCCGATCTTGGTCAGGCTGCCCGTGCCACTGAGGATCCCGGCGTAAGTGCCGGCTGACGTTTGATTGAACGTGACGTTGGCGCTGTCCAGGATATCGCCTTGCAAGCTGGTCGTGTTGCCTTGCAGGGTTCCGGCCGAGACGGTCGTTCCGCCCGTGTACGTGTTCGCGCCCGAGAGGGTTAGCGTGCCGGCGCCGGTCTTGGTCAGGCTGCCCGTGCCGCTGATCACGTCGGA
>JANNQN010000190.1:0-3458 GCA_031400775.1 Planctomycetia bacterium
GCGCCGTGACAGGCCGAGCCAAACGTGTGCTGCATGCTCCCAGGCTGCCCCACGAGCACCCAGCTCGCGCGGCCCATGTCGCCGGGAATAATCACCGGTTGGCCGATCTCGCGATAGGCCGGCGGCGTTTCCGCGTGGCCCGGCGGAAAAGCCCGTGTGGCGCCCTTGCGATGGACCCACAGGCGCTTGGTTTGCGAGCCCACCACGTGCTGCTCGAATTTGGCGATGTTGTGGGCGACGTCGTAAACGAGCCGCATGCCTAACTCCGACCAGGATCGGCCGAATACTTTCTCAAAACATTCACGGGCCTGCCACATCAACAACTGGCGATTGCACCAGGCAAAGTTCGCGGCCGCGCCCATCGCGCCGATATAGTCGCGCCCCTCGCGACTGTCGATCGGCGCGCAGGCCAGTTGCCGGTCGGGCAGATCGATGCCGTATTTCGCCGGAGCGTCGCGCAACGAGCGCAGCGCATCGTCGCAAACCTGATAACCCAGGCCGCGCGAGCCCGAGTGAATCATCACGCAGACCATGTCGATTTCGAGTCCCATCGCCTGTGCGGCCGGTTCGTCGAAGATGGCATCGACGACTTGCACCTCGAGAAAGTGGTTGCCGGAGCCCAGCGTGCCGCACTGGTCGCGTCCGCGCGCTAGCGCCCTGGGACTGACGCGCCCCGGCTCGGCCTCGGCCAGGCATCCGCCGGCCTCAGTGTGCGCCAGATCGTCCTCCACTGCCAGGCCGCGACGGGCCAGGAACGAAACACCCTCGGCCATCAAGCGGTTAAGCTCGCCGGCGTCGAAATGATACTTGCCTCCCTGCCCTGTTCCGGCCGGGACGTTGTCAAACAGCGTGTCGACCAGCTTCGACTGATGCGGCAGCACGTCGGCGGCAAACAGATCGGACCGCATCAGCCGCACGCCGCAATTGATGTCGTAACCCACACCGCCCGGCGAGATCACGCCTCCTTCATTCGGATCGGTTGCGCAGACTCCGCCGATGCAGAATCCGTAGCCCCAATGAATGTCGGGCATCGCCAGGCTCGCCACTTGAATGCCCGGCAGGAAAGCCACGTTGGCGACTTGCTCCAGGGCCTGATCGTTGCGGATCGATTCGATCAACAGATCGTCGGCATAGATGACGCCGTCGACGCGCATCCCGGCTCGATAAGTCTTGGGGATGCGCCACGACGTGTCGTCGATCCGTTCGAGCGGTCCGCGATAAGCGTCCTTGGCCATGCGCGCCTCGTCGCTCGGCTATAGGGAATAGGAACCGGCTTAGCTTATCCTACCGGCGGCCAGCTTTCGGCGGGCTATTTGGTACCTTGGCGGTTGGCCGGGCGCGCAAGCACGAAGCGATAGGGCTTTGCCGCCCAATCGCCCGAGTATTCGACGCCGATTCTCGGCGTCCGCTGCACCAGCCGGCGCGGCGGGCGATAGCCACGATCTTCGATCCACAGACCGCTCGTCGGCGAGGCCGGCTGGCCGTTCAATTGCTTGTCGATCGCCAGGGCCTTGGTTAGCTTGCCCGGCCCGTCCCAGTCGCCAACTCCGCGGATAAGTACGGCTGAGGGATAGTCCTCGGTGTCGGTCACGACGTTGAGCATCCAATGGATGCCATAGATCAAGTACACGTACCAAAAGCCCGCCGGGCCGAACATGACTTGAGTTCTGGCCGTGCGGCCCTTGCTGGCATGACAAGCCAGGTCGTGCGGGCCGACGTAGGCTTCGGTCTCGATGATGAGTCCGGCGATTTCTCCATCGACGCCGTCAATGCGCCGCACCAGGAACCTACCGATCAATTCCCGGGCAACGACCAGCGCCGGCCGCGCGAAGAAATCGGCCGCCAAAATGTACCGCTGCCGGGATTCATCGCCGCGCGGCGCAGCCACTTTTCGCGACGTCAATTCTTTTCTCGGCAATAGGTCAAAGCCAACAATGCGTAGGCCGTTACCAGGTTCGGGTCGCCTTCCAACCAGCGATTGTTTTCGTTCACCCAAGAGCCGTCCGGTTTCTGTAGGCTCGCCAGCGTGCCGATCAGGTCTTTGCGCCAGTCGTGCTTCGCGCCAGCGGCATCCTGGAACGTGTCCAATCCCACCGCGCTCAGGGTTTTGGCAAACGTGTTGTAGTAATAGTACAACCCGGCGTTTCCCAAGCCTGGATTTTCATCCAGTTTGTAGTTCTGCGCCAGCCATTTGGTGGCGGCTTTGACGCGCGGATCGTCGGGCGCGAGACCGGCGAAAATCATGCTTTTCAGTCCGGCGTAAGTCATCGAGCCATAGCTGCGCAATCCACCCTTTTCGGTCTTGCCGGCCTGGCTCGAACCGCCCGCGGCCGGCGTGTAATAAAAGCCGCCATCCGGATCCTTGGCCGCGAACTCGGTCGTATTGTATTCCGTCTCCAGGTTCTGGCAGCGTGAAACAAACACAAGCGCCTTTTGAATCGCCTCGTCGTCCGGACCGCGGCCGGCAGATTTCAACGCGTCGATCAGGAACGCCGTGTTCGACAAATCGGGGCGCTTCGAGTTGCCGTAACCGGCCCCGCCGTAGTTGACGCTCGACTTGTCGTGTCCTTCGCTGGCATCCCACTGGATGCCTTTGACGAAGGCCTCGGCCTGTTTCAGCAGTTCGTCGTAGCGTTTGTCGCGATTGGCCGCCGCGAAACATTGAATCGCCACGCAGGTTTCGTAGTTCTGGTGCTTCGAGTTTTCGGCATAAATACCGCCGTCGGCCCGGACCAGAGTTTGCAGATAGACGAGACTCTTGGCCACGAGCGGATCGTCGACCGTGCGGCCCGCCCTTAAAATCGCCGTGGTCACCAGGGCCGTGATCGCCGGGCTGGCCTCGGCGCTATACGAGCCGTTGGCTGCCTGCCCCTTGGTGCGAAAATATTCGATCGCCTTGTTGACCGTATCCTGGTAGACCCGGTCGCTGCCGGCGGCTTTGCCGGTTGCCGGTTCGGCGGCATCGGCCGCGAAAACGCCGCCTGAAGCGCCAGCGACGGCGAACCCCAGCAGAACGGGAAAAACGTGTAGCAGGCGAATCATAGCGGATTGCTCCTGAGCGGATCGATGGGCCGAGTAGCTGGCTGGCTGGCACTGAAATTCTTGCACAGCGGCCAGGTAAAGACAAGGTTCGCATGGCAAGTGCCGTGCCGCGCGGCCTTGGAATCGTGTGTATCGGCTCAACCGGCGCGTGCCGGGGCGGACCGACGACGTTGAGCTGGCGCAAATAGCCCTGACGATGACGATTTTTTCGACGCGCGCGGCGAATAAATGTTCACAGCCCGAACGCCATGAACGCCAGAAAGGCCAGCCAACCGCCCAGCAGCAAAATCGCCAGGGCAAGCAGCCAGGGGTGTTTGCGGAGCGGCAACGGCGCCGCGGCTGGAGTCTTGGCATGCGCCGCCTCGGCATCCGGCTTGGCAGGCTGCGACGCTCGGGCGCGCGACATGGCGAGGGGC
>JANNQN010000191.1:0-11344 GCA_031400775.1 Planctomycetia bacterium
CTTTTGCTCGGGCGCGAGGGGCTGGTTCTTGCTATTGAAGTTGCGGTCGAAGTATCCTAGTGCTCTCCCGCCGAAATTCGGTGTGGATCGGGGCGGACGGGACCGTGCTCAGGCGAACCGAGGCTACGCCGTCTGGCGGACCAAATGAGCCGTGGATGGAATTGAAGGGCGGGCGGAAGTTTTTATTGAAATGCGATTCAGATCGGTGAGTTTAGGAGTTTGTAATCAATTAACTATTTCGAAAAACCTGGGCGGTTGGTTCCCTCTGGGGCTGGGCTGGAAGCACGAGGCGGGCGGCTTATTGTTCACCGTCTTCAGATCGCTCGGGGCAGAACTTCGATCTTGTTCACGACCTGCCCTTTTTCTGCGGTAACAACACCTTTTGTTTCCCGACAAAGACCGTCTGGGCGAAGAATCGGGCGATGTGTTGGAATAAGCCGGTACCCTTGCGGCTACCGCAACGATCCGCGCCGGGACTGCCACTGCACGGTTCCGCAGATCGAGCGGTACATGTCGAAGATCAGCGGGCCGCTGTTGGATCGGATCGATATCCATATCGAGGTGCCGGCCGTGCCATTTCGCGAGCTGGCCGGTTCGACACCGGGCACGTCGAGCGCCGCGATGCGCGAGAGCGTTGTGGCGGCGCGCGAGGTGCAGCAAAAGCGATTTGCCGGCACGCCTACACGCCAGAACGGCCACATGACGCATCGCCAGATCCGCAGCTACTGCCAATTGGACGACGCGGGCATGAACCTGCTGCGGGCCACGATGACCGAGCTGGGACTGTCGGCTCGGGCTCACGACAAGATATTGCGCCTGGCCCGCACGATTGCGGATTTGGACAGCAGCGACGCGATTTCGACGATGCACGTCAGCGAGGCGATCAATTACCGCATGCTGGATCGCAATTTGTGGTCGTAAGCGGCCGGGTGATCTTGGGCGCAGGAACGCCGTTGATTTCGGGCGCAGGAACGCCGTTGATCTGGGGCGCGGGAACGCCGTCGATCTAGTGCGAACAATGGCCAAAGCTAAGGCCAGCAAGCGCCAAAGTTTTTTGGTGAATTACCGCATCTTTAGAGCGGCGGCGGTGTTATACTAAGCGACAGTTCAGGCCCCGTTCTCCTCAACGATTGCCTACCTCCCTCGGAGAATTCGGATGAAGAGAGTCGATCCGCGCCGTTCGCTTGCCGCCCTTCGTCGTAGTCGCGCTAGCGGATCGGCACACGATTCCGGCCGCTGGTACCATCCCCAGTTGGAAACGCTCGAGAATCGCTGCCTGCTCTCGATCGCCCCCTCGACGATCGTCGATCGATTCACGTTCTACGACCAGTCGCGCTACGACGGCAATGTGGCGGGCATTAGCGCCAGCGACGACAACGCCATCGCCGGCGACAAAGATGCCTTGCTGAGCGGCAGCGGCGCGGCCACGTTCGGCAACGTCACTAGCTATAGCAAGGGCATCAACGGGATCATGGTGGACATCACCGGATCGCATCCCGACATCACGGCCAGCGATTTCACGTTTCGAGTGGGCAACAACAATTCGCCCACGAGCTGGTCCTCGGCCCCCAACCCTGTGTCCGTGAGCGTTCGCGCGGGCGCCGGCACGGGCGGTTCGGATCGGGTGGAGATTGTGTGGAATTCCGGGGCCATTTCCAAGAAGTGGCTGCAGGTGATTGTCGAGGCCAACCATCGCACGGGGCTGGCGCAATCCGACGTGTTCTTTTTCGGCAATGCCGTGGGCAATAGCGGCTCGGGCGATACCCCAGTCAACTCGCTGGTCAACGTCATCGACGAGGCGGGCGCTCGCGGGAACCCGCAAGTTCTGTCAAACAATATCCCGGTCACGAACATTTACGACTACAACCGCAGCGGCAGCGTGAATGTCATTGATGAAAGTATCGCGCGACTCAACGGCACGAATTCGACCACGACGCTCAAATATCTGAGCCTGCCGGCAATCTCGCCGCCGGTGCTCAGCGCCGACCTGGACAACGACACCGGGCCCGGCGGCATCCCGAACAGCGACGGTATTACCGCCGATCCCACCATTGCCGGGTCGCTGACCGCGGCCAATTCGCTGGTGAGCTTCATGGCCGGTCTGAATGCCGGCCCCGTCAGCACCGACGTGCTGCCGCTTGTGCAACTGGGCGGAGCGTTTACGCTCAGCGAGGCGTTTCTGACTTCGCTGAACGGCGGCTCGTTGCCGGATGGCGTTTATACCCTCAATTTAGAAGCCACCGATTCCGAGGGGCTCAGCGCGGCGGTGCAAGTCGCGTTCACGCTAAGCCGAACGATCACTCCGCCTGACTTGCCGGATTTGATCGCGGCCGACGACGCCGGCACGAGCAACACCGACAATATCACCAACGATAACACTCCCCGCATTGACGTGACGGCGATCTCCGGCACGTTCGTCCGGCTGTATGTGGACAATGTTGAAGTGGCGCAAGGCACGGCCAGCCCCACCGTGCAGTTCACGCTGCCGCTTTTGTCCGACGGCTTGCACGACATCAAGGCGGTCGCCGAGGACGGCGCCAATTCGGCCCCGTCCCCTATACTGACGATCGATATCAGGACCGTGGCGCCCACGATCAGCGTGGCAACCATGGTTCCCTTCACCGACGATGTCACGCCGCACGTGACGATCAACAGCAGCATCGCCGGCCTCGTCCGACTGGATGTCGATATCAATAACGACGGAGACTACGACGACGCCGGCGAGCTCGCGCGCACGACATCGTCGACGTTCAACGGCAAGGCGTTCTTTCAACTGACGCCGGCCCTTCCGCTGACCGATTTGGGCTCCGAATACGTGGTGCAACTGCGGGCTCGCGTCTCGGATACCGCGGGCAACGAAGGTATCAGCACGTTGCAATCGTTGCGCATCGACACACTGGGCAGCAGCGCGCTGGAAACGTACGTGCAGGCTGACGACTACTCGTTTACCGACTATTCGTCGTCGCCTGTGAACTTTACTGGCGGCAAGATGTATATTTTGGACCTGAAGAGCCAGACGTGGCTGTCGCTGGCCGACGTCAGCAAGCCGCTGTGGCAACATTGGCTGCGTGTGTACGTGCCCGACGGGGCAATCAGCACCACGGCGCTCCTTTCGATCGGAGGCGGATCGACCAGCGCCAGCCCGTCGCTGAGCCCCAATACAACGCTTAGGGACCTGGCTTTGCAGTTGGACAGCGTGGTCGTGGAGCTGCCGACGGTTCCCAATCAGCCGCTCTTTTTCACCGCTGATCCACTGAACGAAAGCCGGACCGAGGACGAGATCATCGCCTTCACTTTCGACCGGTTCCGCCAGCACTTGGGTGAGCCCGGCAACGAGAACTGGCCGGCGCTATTGGCGATGACCAAAAGCGCCGTGAGCGCGATGAACGCCACCCAGGATTTGATCGCCCGGCCCGACGTGAACGGCGCGCAGATCGACGATTTCATCGTCACGGGTCATTCGAAGCGCGGTTGGACGACCTGGCTCACGGCCGCCAGCGACGACCGCGTGAAGGCGATCATTCCGGGCGTGATCGACGTGCTGAACATGGACGAGCAGATGATGCACCATTATGGATTCTACAGCGGTGTTTCGGCCTTCACGATCGAAGGCTTCTCGAATCAGATTTACGACTACGTGAGCTACGATATCATTCAAAACGTGTTGGACCCAGCCGGCGAGGAGCTCGGCCGCATCGTCGATCCGTACCGCTATCTCAACAACGGACGCTTCGACGACATGCCGAAGCTGATCCTGAACGCCTCGGGCGACGAGTTTTTTATCCCCGATTCGTCTCAGTTCTACTTCAGCGACTTGCCGGGCACGAAGAACTATTTGCGATACTTCCCGAATTCGGGACACGGCTTGCCGTCGACCGGGGTGGTCAACAGCACGGCTTCGTTTTTCGACGCGGTGCTGGGCGACGACCCGCTGCCGCAATACTCCTGGACCGTGGAGCAGAACGGCTCGATCCGCTTGCAAACGACAACCGTGCCCACCAGCGTCGTGATGTGGCAGGCCACCAATCCCGTCGAGCGCGATTTCCGCAAGGGCTACAATCCTTCGATCGTGTGGACCAGTTCCACGATCACCCCCGCCGGCAGCGTGTACATTGCCGATCCATCGATTCCGGCCACCGGGGCCACGGCGTTCTTCATTGAGATGACGTATCCCAGCGGCATCCCGGGCAATCCCTTCATCTTCACCACCGAGATCAAGGTAAAGAGCAATACCCCGCTGGGCGCCTGGCCATACTTCATGCCGCCGAACGAGCCTGGTCCGCTGGTTGCCCTGGTCGCTGAAGATAACTCCGATTTTGGCGCTGTGGCCTTTGGATTGACCGCACTGGCCGCCGATGGAATGGCCTCGGCCGAAGCAGCGTCTGGGCCGGTTCTTGCAACGCCCGCGGCGGCGATTGCAGTGGCCGACGATGAGGAGGAGGAAACCTCGTACATCGCCACCAGCGATTGGCCTTGGGCCGACGAGTCCAGCGACGACTCGGTGCTGGAGGACGAAGAGGCCGTGGACCTTGCCCTGAGCGCGCTGAGCGAGGACGATTTTTCCTAACCGCGATTCTCGCTGGTAATCGCACTGGCGAAACCGTGTAGCTACGCGAACAGCTCCGGCACGATCTTGGACTTGGTCACTTCGGCGTCGGTCAGGCTGGTCGCGCGCCCTTCGTGCGGATAGGTCAGGCGGCTATGGTCTAGCCCCAGTGCGTGCAACAGCGACGCGTGCAGATCGTGAACCGTTACCACGTCACGCACGGCCTCGTAGCCGAAGTCGTCGGTGGCGCCGTGCATGTAACCCGGCTTGAATCCGCCGCCGGCCAGCCACAGTGAAAACCCTCGGCGGTTATGATCGCGGCCGTCCGCGCCTTGCGAGATCGGCAATCGTCCGAACTCGCCGGTCCACATCACGATCGTCGAATCGAGCAGGCCCCGCCGCTTCAAGTCTTGAACCAGCGCGGCGCTGGGCTGATCGGTCATCGCGCACAGGCCCTTGAGACTCTCGGCGTTGCGGCTGTGGGTGTCCCAGGGTTGCGTCTTGAGAAAGATCTGCACGAATCGCACGCCCTGCTCCACCAGGCGCCGCGCGAGCAGGCAGCGCGTGCCATATTCGGCCGTGGCGGCGTTGTCGAGGCCGTACAAGGCGCGGGTCTCGGCCGTTTCCCCGGAAATATCCAACACTCCCGGCACGGCGGTTTGCATTCGGGCCGCGGTTTCGAAATTCGCCAGCCGCGCCGATAGCTCAGAGTTTTCCGGGTGCCGCTCCAAGTGAGCCCGATTGAGCTTCTCGAGAAAAGCTAGCTGGCTGCGGCGCGCCGCGGGTGATACTCCCTCGGGCGTTTGCAAGTTCAACACCGGCGATTTTCCCGAGCGAAACGGAGTGCCCTGATACACGGCGGGCAGCCAACCGGCCGTCCAGTTGCGCTCGCCGTCAACCGGCAATCCGCCGGGGTCGGACAGCACCACGTAAGCCGGCAGATTGCGATTCTCCGAGCCCAAGGCATAAGTCACCCACGAGCCCCAACTGGGCATGCCCGCGAAGAACCTGCCGCTGTGAATCAGCCGCAAGGCCGACTCGTGGTCGACACTTTCGGTGTTCATCGAGCGAACGAGCGTGAGGTCGTCGGCCATGCGGGCCGTATGGGGCAGCAATTCGCAAAGCTCCATTCCCGATTGGCCGTGGCGGTCGAACTTGAACGGCGAGCCCAGCACGTTGCCCTTCTGCTTGTCGAAATGCGTTTCCAGATCTCCGGCCGGATAGGGCTGGCCGTGATATTTGTTGAGCTGGGGCTTGGGATCGAACAGGTCCATCTGGCTGGGTCCGCCATGCTGGAACAGACAGATCACGGCCTTGGCCCGCGGCGCCGTCATGGCCGCGCTTCGCGCTGGCTCGGCGGCCTGCGCGATCCGGGCGGAGTCGGCCGCCATGTGCGCCAGCGCCAGTCCTCCCAGAGATCCGGCAAAGTTGCCCAGGAAAACCCGCCGCGAGAGCGAGCCGTGGTGTCGGGCGAATTCGGAATCGTGGGGTTTCATCTTGGCCTGTTCACTCCACATACAAAAACGCGTTGCTCGCCAGCAGCATCTGGCAGAAATCGGCCCAGGCCCGCGTTTCGGCGTCCGCCGCCCCCGCGTAGTGCTCGCGTTGCGCTTGCAGAAACTCTCGTGACGCCGCGATCTGGCTCGAATCGGCCGCTCGACCATGCGCCAAAAGAAATGCGCGGGCCACGCGAGTCTCAGCGTCGCCGCCCGCCTCGACGGCGAGTCGCGCGGCGAAGTGCCCGGCCTCGCTGACGACGAAGTCGGCGTTGAGCAAGCTCAACGATTGCAGCGGCATGGTCGAGGCCGGTCGCTCGACACAGTTGAATACGATCGTCGGCGAATCGAACACGCCCAGCAGGCTGACCGTCTGCGTCCGCCGCTGTTGCAAGTAGATCGAACGCCGCAGCTCGCCGGGCGTATCGGGGCGGATCAGAACTTCGCCGAATTCGTCGCGCGTGGTCGGAACGTAGGCGCCGCCGAACCGGCGATCCAATCGGCCGCTGAGGGCCAGCATCGCGTCGCGCAGCGACTCCGCGTCCAGCCGCCGCAGCGAGTAGCGCCATAACAGGCGATTGTCGGGATCGACGCCAAACGCCTTGTCGTTAAGAGCACTCGCGCGGCGATAAGCGTCCGAGCCCATCAGCAGGCGGTGCATGTGCTTCGTGCTCCAGCCCGAGCGAATGAATTCTGCCGCCAGGTACTCGAGCAGCTCTTCGTGCGAAGGCGGAGCGCCGCTCGTGCCCAGGTTCTCGGTCGACGAAACAATTCCGGCGCCGAAATGGTGTTGCCAGATTCGATTTACCTGCACGCGCGCGAGCAATGCCGCGGGCCGGGAGTTGGCCTGCGTCAGCCAGCGAGCCCAAGCCAAACGACGGCCACTCGAATTCGCGCCTGGCCAGGGGGCTTCGACCGCTAGCGGAGCGCTCGATTCGTCAAGCGCCGCCAGCGGCGCCGGTTCCACTTTTTCGCCCGGCGAGCCGTAGTTGCCGCGCTCCAGCAGGAATACGTCGTCCGGCTTGGCATCGCGATCGGTGGCCCAGGCGATCTTGCCTGGCTTGTCGCCGCGGGCTTTTTCCTTCGCGGAGATGGCGTCGCGAAGTTGCTGCTGGCGGGTGCGAACGGTTTCGAGCTGAGCTTTCTGCTCGTCTTGCGGTTGTTCTTCGTTGCTGCGCTCGATCACGACGTTGTCGACGGTGAAGCTTCGCCCGCAGCAATATTCGAAGCCAAAACCGCCTGCCGGCAAGTCTTCGGCCGACAGGGTCACGGTTTTTTCCTCGGCTACCCGATCGACCAGGTGCTCGAGCAGAAATCGATTCTTCCCTTGGTTCGTGATTCGCACGCCATAGTTGTGCCCGCTTTGGTACTTGCCGGTTCCCAAGTCGCCGGCGGTCTTGGCATCGGTGCCGGGATAATCGACGTGTACGGCCGCCCCGCCGGCCGGACTGCCGTCGATCAATACGTTGCCGCCAGGCAGCGGGCCGTTATCGTCGAAGTCGTGCAAGGCGATCAGATAGGCGATTCGGGCGGCCGGCGAACCATCCGCCGCTTTGTCGTCGACCAGATCGAACGTGGCCTGAATCCATTGTCCCTCGCCGTCGGGCGTCCAGTCGAAGGGCTGCCGCGTGCAAATCCAGCGGTCGCCGGCAGAGCCGCTTTCGACGATTCGCAGCGAGCCATCCTGCCGCGCGGCAGCGGGAGCCTGCAGGGCATCGAGTTGCACCGGCGACTCGCCCGCCGGCGCGTCGTCTCCTGGGGCGGTATTGCTCCAGGCCTCGGCCAGCGGCGCTCCGCCGGGTTTGAACTCGTCGCGAAACAGCGTGCGGCTGGGGAGCGGGTGATCGCGCATCCACGTGGCGAACTCGCTCTTGAGCGCGGAGATGTCCTCGGTCGTTTTGCGGTCGAGGGCTTCCCAACGGGCCAGCTCGCCGGGCAGATGCGCGTAGACGAAGCGCTCGTTGGGCTTGAGCCAGTTGCGAATGTCGAAGGCCGGATAGAACACCGATTGCAAGCGGTAATAGTCGCGCTGCGAAATCGGCTCGAACTTGTGATCGTGGCACTTGGCGCATTGCATCGTCAGCCCCAGCAGCGACGAAGCCACGATCTGGGTTGTCGATTCCAGGGCAAAGTAGCGGTCGACGCGAACTTCCTCGGCGTTGCCGTCGCTCTCGCCTGAGCCGTCTTGCCCATTGCGCAGATAATGTGTGGCCTCGAGCAGCGAAATAATCTCCGGCGTGGCCTCCTGCCCCGGCGAGAAGCCCGAAAGTTCGTCGCCGGCCAATTGTTCCAGAACAAATCGGTCGAACGGCTTGTCTTCGTTCAGCGCGCGGACAACATAGTCGCGATAGCGATAGGCCAGCGGCCGGTCGGTATCGGCGTTGAAGTATCCGTTCGAGTCGGCGTAGCCGGCCGCATCTAGCCAGAACTTGCCCCAGCGCTCCCCGTAATGGGGCGATGCCAGATAGCGTTCGACCATGACGTGATATGCGTCGGCGGAGCGATCGCGCTCGAAGGCGGCGATTTCTTCGGGCGTCGGCGGCAAGCCCGTCAGGTCGAAGCTCACACGCCGAATCAGGGTGGCTCGGTCGGCCTCGCCGTTGGGGGTCAATCCGTGTGCTTCGAGCTGAGCCGCCAGGAAGCGATCGACGGGGCTGATCGCAGCGGCCGAGTCGCCGACGGCCGGCGGCTCGGGCGTTTTCAGACGGTCGAAGGCCCAATGATCGCTCTGGGGCCGCTGGCCGGATTTCAAGGAGGGCAAGCCCGCCGCGCCGCTGGCGATCCACTGCTTGATCGCCGCTTTCTCGTCGGCCGGCAAGGGATCTTCCGGCGGCATTTCGTCGGCCTCGATCCGCTGCCACAGCAGACTGCCAGCCGGATCGCGGGCGACCAGCAATTCGCCGCTTTCTCCCCCACGCGCCATGCCCGTCGGCATGCTCAGGTTCAACTTGCCTTCCTGCTTGGCCGGTCCGTGGCACTTGACGCAACGGGTCTTGAGCAGCGGCAGAATGTCGGTGGCCAACTGTGGATCGGCGGCCAGGGCGCCGTCCGACGCCAGTACGGCGACAATCGCGATCAGCGAGAACCCGAAACAGACGCTCCGCATCGCCCGACCTCGTGCCCAGTGCCAGCCTGATACGATGAGCTAGTATAACCAGCCATCGATGGGTTCAGGCAGTGGGGCACCGGTAGTAGCCGAGACGGTTTTGGGCCGGGTGTGAGCTAAGGAGCGCCGGGTAGTTCCATGGCTGCGGCCTGGGCGACGGGCAATTGCACGCGCTTCGGTCCTTTTTGCGGGCTCTGCGCGTCGACATGATCGACGATCAGCCAGTTTCGATCCGGCGACCATTTCAGCTCGATTGCCACGGCCTCGGGCGCCGCAGTCTTGACCGTCTTGACCGTTCGAGCCATCGGATCTGAACGTAGGCCGCCCTGCAGGGTCTGCACCATCTTCTTGAGCCTCGTGCTGCCCAGCGCGTGCCGCACAACCAAGCGATGGGCGCGGATTGCCAAGGCAGGGTCGCCGTCGATCACTGGCGGAGCCAGGGCTATCTCTTCAGCCGTGGCCTGAGGACGGTGCATCACGATGTCCATGTGCGTAGCCGTGGAACTGAAATGGATGCCCGGTCGCCTATTCTCGAATTCCATCGGCAAGTCGCGCGCGACCTCGATCAGAATCTTTTCCATCCGCGCTACGGCCAGTTGAACCTCCTTGTCGAACTCGGCGCGAATCTGGGCCGCCGCGTGTTGCGAGGCAATGGCGTCGGCCTCGGAACGAAGCTCCGCACTGCGCCGCCAGGCGATCCGCTCGGCGATCTGCCCGCGCAGACCCGGCAACTGAGTATCGATGTCGGTCGTCACCGACGTCGTGCGAGCGCGGGTCACCGTAAGCGACAAACGCAAGCCCTCGGCGTCGAGCGTGAGCCGCTTGGTCGCATGGAACGGTGTCTGTGCCGAGCCGTGCAGCACTACGGGGCCATTGACGCCCCGCGTTTGCGAATACACGGTGCCGGCAAGCACCACGTCGAACACGGCCTGATTCGGATTGTCCGCGAGTTTTAACGTCGTCGTGGCCACCGTGCGGGCCTGCCCTCGAATGCTCGTTCCCAGGATGTTGTCGACAATGGCATGTTCGCGCAGCACGGTCCGTTCGATGTGCTGCTCCAGCAGGCGACGCGAAATCCGGATATGCACGAGCCGGGCCGGCATGACGTCGGGCGGGGCCGCCAACAAAGGGAACGTCGGCGCATCGGGCTTATCATCGGAAGCCGACTGCGTCGCCGGTTTTGGCCAGTGGTTCAGAAACCCGCTGACGCCCGGCAACTTGCCGTTGGTCAACAAACCGTCGACTGTCGCAGGTCTATCGGTCGTCGGCTCAGCCTGCGAAGTGGTCGCGGTTCCCCACAACAGCGCAGCGCAAATCAGGAGTGATCCTGTGCGCATGATGCACCTACTTCTCTAAATCCGTTGGCCTCAAAAGCTTCGCTCTTCCGATACATCAGACGCAAAGCGTATGCCGTTCGCTCGAACTAGCCTAAAGCCCGGAAAACTCACGGAATGCCGTGGCTTTTTGGTTCGAGCGGAAGGGTGGCGCTCAGCCTGGTTTCAAGCGGATCGACAGATCCGTTGGAAGTGTTGCGTTCGTGACGTGCATCTTCTGCTGGGAATACCGCTTCCCGGTAGCCAGCGACAAGACTGAATCGTATGCTTGATGCACGCGATCGATAGCGACTTGCCGCTCGCCGGGTTGCTCGCGGCTAATTACCTATATGTTTGACTACCCGACACCGGAGAATCGTCACATGATCTTCAGCCATACGGCGTTTGTTTTGGTCTTTGCCACAATCACGTTGATGTCGATCGGCGGTGCGAGGGCGGCCGACCCTGGCCCGGCCGACAAGGACGCGCCCGAGCAATTCACCAAGACGGATTCCGGCCTGAAGTATTGAATTCGCCGCAAGTCGGACGGAGAGAAACCCAAGCGAGCTAACACGGTGACGGTTCACTACCGAGGCTGGCTGGATGACGGCAAGGAGTTCGACAGCTCCTACAAGCGAAACGATCCGGCCACGTTCCCCTTGAATCGGGTCATTCCGGGCTGGACCGAGGGCATGCAGTTGGTGGGCAAAGGCGGGATGATCGAGTTGGAGATCCCCTCGGAGCTCGGCTATGGAGCCGCCGGCTCGCCCGGTGCGATCCCTCCCAACGCGCGGCTGCACTTCCTGGTCGAGTTGATCGACATCAAGTAGCGGGCCGGAAAAAAAGCGCAGCCACCACCTACCCGAAAAGCTCGGTGATCGGC